>VAWY01000060.1 GCA_005888335.1 Actinomycetota bacterium | reverse complement strand
AGGGCGGCCAGGTCCAGCGTGTAGATCTGCTTGCCCTTGAGGATCTCGGGCACGTCGGCGTTGGTGATGCGCTGGGCGAGGCCCTCGACCACCGCGGTCTTGCCCACGCCCGGCTCGCCGATGAGCACGGGGTTGTTCTTGGTGCGGCGCGAGAGGATCTGCATGATCCGCTCGATCTCGGTCTCGCGGCCGACCACCGGGTCGAGCTTGCCGTCCGAGGCCAGCTTGGTCAGGTTGCGGCCGAACTGGTCGAGCAGCTTGGAGGACTTCTTCTCCCCCGCTGCGCCACCGGCGCCGGCGCCCGCGCCCGCGGCCTGGCCGCCGCCCTGGCGGCGCCCGCCGGGACCGGACAGCATGCGGATGACCTCGTTGCGGATCTTCTCCGAGTCGGCGTCGAAGTCGAGCAGGATGCGCGCGGCGACGCCCTCGTTCTCGCGCACGAGGCCGAGCAGGATGTGCTCGGTGCCGATGTAGTTGTGGCCCAGGCTCAGCGCCTCGCGCAGCGCGAGCTCGAGGACCTTCTTGGCCCGCGGCGTGAAGGGGATCTGGCCACTCGTGACCTCCTCACCGGAGCCGACGATCCGCACGACCTGGGCGCGGACCCGCTCAACGGTGATATCCAGCGACTCGAGCACACGCGCGGCAAGACCCTCCTCCTCGCGGAGGAGGCCGAGCAGGATGTGCTCGGTGCCGATGTAGTTGTGCTTGAGGGTGCGCGCTTCCTCTTGGGCGAGGACGACCACCTGACGGGCTCGTTCAGTGAAGCGCTCGAACATCAAAACTTCCTCTCTGCTGCGGCTCCGGGAGGTGGCCGCTCAGGCGCTCTTTCGATTCGGTGGTCCGGACGTTTCGGGGGACGATGACGCACCCGCTAACCATTCTTCGGCCAAAACCGGCCCAAGGATGAGTGGCAGGTGCAATTCGGGCATGGGTCAGGATACCAACGGGCGCCGTCGGCCCCGGGCTGTCAGGGGCCCTCCAGGACCTGGCGCAGATGCCGCAGCTCTACGTGGTCGGCGCCCTCCTCGCGCGCGGCGTCGGCGGCGCGGGCCAGGGCGGCGGCGACGTCCGGCGCGTGAGGGAGCGCCCGGCGCTCGGGGCGCGTGCCCAGCAGCTCGAGCAGGATGCTGCGGACCTCCTCGGGATCGGCGCCCACGTCGATCAGCACGCGGAAGCCGATCGCCTCGCGCTCGCGCAGCAGCCCGAGCAGCAGGTGCTCGGTCCCGATGTAGTTGTGGCTCATGCGCACCGCCTCGCGCAGGCTGCGCTCGAGGACGCGCTTGGCGTCGGGCGTGAAGGGCATGACGCCGTCGGTCGCGCTGTCCGCCTCGTGGGCGCCGGCGACCGCCGCGCGCGTCGGTTCGAGCCACACACCGGAAGCGTTCAACGCCTGGGCGGCAAGTCCCTGCTCCTCGCGCAGCAGCCCGAGCAGCAGGTGCTCGGTGCCGATCGAGCGGTGATGCAGCAGCCGAGCCTCCTCTTGCGAGAGCGTCACCACCTGGCGCGCGCGCTCGGTGAAGCGCTCGAACATCAGCCCGCTGCCCTGCGGCGCTCGGCCTCGCGCTCGAAGAGCCGGCTGGGGCCCAGGCGCGCCGAGACGCGGTCGACGAGCCCGGGCGCCAGCGCCGCGAGGGCCAGGGTCGGGCGGATCGGCGCCCCGTTGACGGTGACGTCGGGAAGGTCGCGCCTGATCGCCTTGATCGTCAGCCGCGCGACGCGCTCCGGCTTGGCCTCGCCGGCGATCAGCGGCGGCCGGGCGCCCATGCGCTCCCACATGCCGGTGGACGCGATGAAGCCCGGCGAGACGACGCTGAAGCCCACCGGCGCGTCGCGGAACTCGGCCCGCAGCGATCGCGTCATCCCGATCAGGCCGGCCTTGGTCGCCGCGTAGGGCTCGTTGCACGACACGCCGATCTTGCCCGACATCGAGGCGATGAAGACGACGTGGCCGCGCCCGCGGTCGAGCATGCCGCCCAGCAGGTCGCGCGTGAGCAGCAGCGGCGAGACGAGGTTGATCGCCGTCATCCGGTCGACGTCCTCGTCGGTCAGGTCCGCGAAGCGCTTGGTCAGCTCGACGCCGGCGTTGTTGACCAGGATGTCGACCGCCCCGGCCTCGCGGGCGATGCGGTGGACGTCGTCGCGGTCGACCAGGTCGGCGACCAGGACGTCGCCGCCGACCTGGGCGGCGAGGGCGCGCAGCGCCTCCTCGTTGCGGCCCGAGAGCAGCAGCCGGGCCCCCTCGGCGGCCAGCGCGCGGGCGAGGTGGCCGCCCAGGCCGCCGGCTGCGCCCGTGATGAGCGCGGTGCTGCCGCGTATTTCCATCGGCTTCAGTCTCGCATCGCGGGGAAGAGCACGACCTCGCGGATCGAGTGCCGCCCGCTGAGCAGCATCACCAGGCGATCGATCCCCAGCCCGAGCCCGCCGGTCGGCGGCATGCCCTGCTCGAGCGCCTCGACGAACGCCTCGTCGTAGGGCTGGACCTCCTCGGCGCCCTCGGCGAGCAGCCGCTGCTGGGCCTCGAAGCGCGCGCGCTGCTCGTCGGGGTCGTTGAGCTCGGTGAAGGCGTTGGCGATCTCCATCCCCCCGGCGAAGGCCTCGAAGCGCTCGACCAGGCCGGGCTCGGAGCGGTGCGCCTTGGCGAAGGGCGACAGCTCGGTCGGGTAGTCGAGCACGATCGTGGGCTGGCGGAGCGTCGGCTCGACGTGCTTGGAGAGCAGGTCGTCGACGAGCTGGGGCCACGTGCCCTCCGTGTCGTCGAGCAGCGGCCCCGCCTGGGCGAGCAGCGCGTCACGGTCGCGGTGGAGCAGGACGTCGACGCCGGTCCGCTCGAGGATCGCGTCGCGCAGCGTCACACGCCGCCACGGCGGCGTGAAGTCGATCTCGCCGGCGTAGCCGACCGCCTGCGCCGTGTGGGCGACGAGGCGCTCGAGGCGCGCCGCCGCGTCGGTGTAGTCCTCGTAGGCGGCGTACCACTCGAGCATCGTGAACTCGGGGTTGTGCTTGAACGAGAGCCCCTCGTTGCGGAAGTCCTTGCCGAGCTCGTAGACGCGCTCCAGGCCGCCGACGATCAGCCGCTTGAGGTAGAGCTCGGTGGCGATCCGCAGATACATGTCGCGGTCGATGGCGTTCAAGTGGGTGATGAAGGGCCGCGCCAGCGCGCCGCCGTAGAGCGGCTGGAGCACCGGCGTCTCGACCTCGAGGAAGGCCTCGTCGTCGAGGAAGCGGCGCACGGCGGTGACCGCCGTCGAGCGCAAGATGAACAGCTCGCGCGCCTCCTCGTTGGCCATCAGGTCGAGCTCGCGGCGGCGGAAGCGCGTCTCGACGTCGGTCAGGCCGTGGTGCTTCTCGGGCGGCGGGCGCAGGGACTTGGCCAGCACGGTGAAGTCCTCCACGCGCAGCGAGAGCTCGCCCCGGCGCGAGCGGAAGGCGACGCCGTCGACGCCGATCAGGTCGCCGAGGTCGAGGTGCAGCAGCCGGCTCATGCGCTCCTCGCCGAGCACGTCGACCTTGGCCTGCAGCTGCAGCCGCCCCGAGCGGTCGACGAGGTCGAGGAAGGCCATCTTGCCCTGGCCGCGCCGGGCGGCCAGGCGGCCGGCGACCCGGTAGCGGTCCTCGGTCTCCGCGCCGTCGGGCAGGTCGCTGTGGGCGCCCTTGACGTCGGCGACCGGCGTGACGCCCGGGAAGGCGTGCGGGAAGGGCTCGATGCCGTCGGCCCGGAGCGCGTCGAGCTTCGCCCGCCTGGCGGCGAGGAGCTCTCGTGAGCCCGCCCGCGCCGGTGGCTCCGGGCTCACTGCAGCCCGACGCCGATCTTCGTGATCTTCAGCTTGCGCTTGCGGCCGTTGGGAAGGGCGACCTCGACGGTGTCGCCCTTCTTGTGCCCGAGCAGCGCCTTGCCGACCGGGGACTCGTTGGACAGTCGCTCGGGCGGCCTGGCCTCGGTGACGCCCACGATCGTGAACTTCTGCTTCTTGCCGGAGTCGACGTCCTGGACGTCGACGAGGGAGCCGACCCGCACCACGTCGGTGTCGAGGTCCTTGGCGTCGATGACCGTCGCCGACCGCAGCCGTTCCTCGAGTTGGGCGATCCGCTGCTCGAGCATGGCCTGCTCGTTCTTGGCGTCGTCGTACTCCGAGTTCTCGGAAATGTCCCCGAATTCGCGCGCTTCCTTGATGCGCTCGGCGACCTCGCGGCGTTTGTCCGTTTGCAAGTGCTCCAGTTCTTGCTTTAGCGTCTGGAGACCTTCTGGAGTGAGGATGACGTCCTTCTGCATGCTGGCACGGATCGCTGGATCGGGAAGGTCGCGCAGCATAGCGACTGCGCTGACCCTTTTTGCGGGGCTCTTGACGGCGGTGTTGCCGGGATCGGCGACGGCAGCCGATACCGCAGGCGTCATCGTCGAGTACCACGGCGGGACCAGTGCGGCCCAGCGGCTGGACACGCGGGGTGTCGCCGATGTGACCCGCGACGCGACCGGTCCGTTGCCGCGCACCGAGGTCGTTCAGCCCGCCCCGGGCACGTCTCTGGCGCAGGCCGTCGCGGCGCTCAACCGCGATCCCGACGTCGCGTTCGCCGAGCCCAACTACGTCCGGCACATGGCGCTCACGCCGGACGACCCGCTGTTCGTCAACGACTGGGGGCTCAACGACACGGGCCAGCAGGTGCCCAGCTCGAGAGCCGGCGCGTTGGCGTTCCCGACCAGCGCCGACGCCGACATCGACGCCCCGGAGGCGTGGGACATCACGACGGGCAGCCCGAACGTGGTCGTCGGCGTGGTCGACACCGGCGTGGCCTCGACCCAGCAGGACCTCGCGCCGAACATCTGGACCAACCCGCACCCGGGCAGCACCGGGCAGGCCAACGACCTGCACGGCTGGGACTTCGTCGACGGCGACAACAAGCCCGACGACGTGACCAGCGCGGCCAACCCAGGCCACGGCACCCACGTCTCCGGAACGATCGCCGCGCGCGGCAACGACGGCTTCGGCGTCGCCGGCGTCAGCTGGTCGACGAGCATCATGCCGGTGCGCGTCCTCGACAGCCAGGGGTCGGGGACGCTGGCCGACGTCGTCGCCGGCTACACCTACGCCGCCAAGAACGGCGCCCGGATCGTCAACGCCTCGCTCGGCGACTTCGCGCCCTCCCAGCTCGAGAAGCAGGCGATCGCCGACGCGCCCAACACGCTGTTCGTCGTCGCGGCCGGCAACGACGGGCCCAACGCCGACAACGACGTCCCCAGCGAGCAGACCTGCGCCAACCTCGCCCCGCTCGGCCAGGCGCCCGCCGGGTGCTCGTTCCCGTGCAACTACGACCTGCCCAACATCGTCTGTGTCGCGGCGACCGACGGCAACGACAACCTCGCGCCGTTCTCCAACTTCGGCGCCACGCGCGTCGACGTCGCCGCCCCGGGCGTGCGCGTCTGGAGCACCGTCCCGCCCAACGGCGACACCGACCTCAGCGGTACCTCGATGGCCACGCCCCACGTCACCGGAGTGGCCGCGCTGTTGCTCGCCCACCGGCCCGACCTGACGACCGCGCAGCTCAAGCAGGCCGTCCTCGACGGCGTCGACAAGCTCCCCCAACTGCAGGGCAAGGTGTCCAGCAACGGGCGCCTCAACGCCTTCGGCGCGCTGCACGCCTCCGACGCCATCGCCGCGCCGCCCCCGCCGCCCCCGCCGCCTCCGCCGCCGCCCCCGCCGCCGGTGGTGCAGGCCGCGCCGTCGGTCGCGCTGCCCGCGCCCGACCTCGCTGCGCCGGTGCTCGCGCTCGACGCCCCGCGCCGGGCGGCGATGCGCTCGGCGGTCAGCCGCGGCCTGCGCGTGCTCGTCCACTGCTCGGAGGGCTGCACGCTGTCCTACGCGCTCCTGCTCGACGCGCGGACGGCCAAGCGGCTCCACGTCGCGCGCACCATCGCCCACGACACGGGCTCCCTGATCGCGGCGGGCACCGACCAGGGCGTGCTGCGGCTCCACCTCCCGCGCAAGGCGCGCAAGCTGCGCAGCATCCGGCTGACGCTGCGCGTCCGCGCCCGCGACGCCGCGGGCAACGCGGTCACCCACACGGCGACGATCGTCCTTCGTCGTTAGACCGCCGCGAGCGCTTCGTCGCGCAGCGGCGCCAGCGCGGCGCGGGCCGCCCCCACTGTGTCGGTCGCCTGCAGGGCGGCCTGGAGCGGCTTGCCGCCGCCGAGGCGCTCCACGTACCACGGGTAGGCCTTGCGCAGCCAGCGCGCCGCGCGGACCGGGCCGAAGTGCTCGACCGCGCGATCGATCAGCCAGTCGAGCTCGTCGAGAACCTCGGCCGCGCTCGGGGGATCGTCGTCGCCGCGACGGCCGAGCAGCTCCTCGAACAGCCACGGGTTGCCCAGCGAGCCGCGGGCGAGCATGACGGCGTCGGCGCCGGTCATGGCGAACGCGTGGCGCGCGGAGGCGGCGTCGCGCAGGCCGCCGGTGATGACGACAGGCGCGCCGAGCGTCTCGACGAGCCGCGCAGCGAGCGCGTAGTCGGGCGTGCCCTTGTGGTGCACGGCGGCCGAGCGCGGGTGAAAGCCGATCGCGACGACGCCGGCCTCGTCGACGAGCCGGTGCGCCAGCCGCACGCCGTCGGTCTCCCCCGGCCGCTGGCCCGAGCGCAGCTTGACCGTGACCGGGAGCCCGGACCCTTCGTGCGCGGCGCGCGCGATCGCGACCGCAGTGTCGTGGTCGGAGAGCAGCGCCGCCCCGGACCCGGTCTTGCAGACCTTGGGGACAGGGCAGCCCATGTTGATGTCGATCAGGTCGGCGCCCGCCTCCGCGACGGTGGCGGCGGCGCTGCGCATGACGTCGGGGTCCTGACCGAAGAGCTGGATGG
Source organism: Actinomycetota bacterium (assembly GCA_005888335.1). The sequence continues at coordinate 17,089 of VAWY01000060.1, read as the reverse complement.
AGACCAGGCGCTCCTCGGGGTGGATGCGCAGCAGCTCGGTGCACGTCTTCTCGTTGCGGTGGTGGACGGCGAAGCTCGAGACCATCTCCGAGACGGCCAGCCCCGCCCCGTGGCGCTGGGCCTGCAGGCGCACGAACCACGTGCCGATGCCGGCCAGCGGCGCGAGCAGCACGCGGTTGGGGATGGGCAGGCCGCCGAGGCTCCACGGATCGCTCAGACGCACGCGACCAGCCTAGTCAGCTGTTGCGCTCGTGTAGCAGCCGCAGACCGGTGAGCGTCAGCAGGTCGTCGACCTCGTCGATCGACTCGGTGAACGGGACGATCGCACCCGCCAGGCCGCCGGTGGCGATCGTCGCGGTGTCCTCCCCCATCTCCGCGCGCAGCCGGGCCACGATCGCGTCGACCTGGCCGGCGAACCCATAGATCACGCCCGAGCGGATCGCGTCGACGGTCGTCTTGCCGATCAGCTGGCGCGGCGGGCCCAGGTCGATCTTGGGCAGCTTGGCCGCCCGCTCGGTGAGCGCCTCCATCGAGATCTCGATGCCCGGAGCGATGATGCCGCCGAGGTACTCGCCGTTGGCGCTGACCGGGTCGTAGGTGATCGCCGTGCCGAAGTCGACGACGATGCACGCGCCGCGGACCCGGTCGTAGGCGGCGACGGCGTTGACCAGCCGGTCGGCGCCGATCTCGCGCGGGTTGTCGTAGCGCAGCGCCATCCCCGTCCGGATGCCCGGACCGACGACGAGCATCGGGTGGCCGAGATATCGCTCGGCCATCGCCGCCCACTCCGGCCCGAGCTGCGGGACGGTGGACGAGACGATCGACGCGTCGAGGTCGCGCATGTCCATCCCGCGCAGGCCGAGCAGCGCGCGCAGCGCCGCGCCGAGCTCGTCGGCGGTCGACTCGCGGACGGTCGCGAAGCGCCAGTGCTCGATGAGCTCGGTGCCCCGGAACGTGCCGAAATGGGTCTGGGTGTTGCCGACGTCGACGACCAGGAGCAAGGCGGCGAAGTATGGCCGTGGCATGGCCCGGCGGTTGCGCGCCGCTTGCGCGAGCGACACCCGCCGGCGTCTCAGGTCCCGACCGCACTGCGCTCGCGGGTCGGTCAGGATGCTCCCATGACTCGCGGCGAACTGACCCTCTACGTCGTGCCCGCGTCGCACCCGTGCGCCGCCGTGGAGCTCGCGCTGCGGCGCAAGGGGCTCGCGTACCGGCGCGTCGACCTGCTCCCGATGTGGCACGTCGTGCACCAGACCGTGCGCTTCGGGCGCCGGACCGTGCCCGCGCTGCGGCTCGGGACGGGCGAGAAGGTCGCCGGCTCGCTCGCGATCATGCGCGTGCTCGACGGGCTCGAGCCCGAGCCGCCGCTGCTGCCTGCCGAGGCCGCGCTGCGCGCCAAGGTCGAGGCGGCCGAGGCGTGGGGTGATGAGGTGCTCCAGCCGCTCGCGCGCCGCGTGCTGTGGGCCGCCGCCCAGCGCCACCCCGACGCGCTCGAGAGCTACTCGGAGGGCTCCCACCTGCCCGTGGCGGCGTCGCTGGCCATCCGGACCGCGCCGGTGCTCGTGCGCCTCGAGCGCGCGCTCAACCGCTCGACCGAGGAGGCCGTCCGCGCCGACCTCGCGGCGCTGGGCGGCCACCTCGACCGCGCCGACGGCTACGTCGCCGAGGGCGTGATCGGCGGCGATGCGCCGAACGTCGCCGACCTGCAGATCGCCTCGAGCCTGCGGCTGCTCATGACGCTCGACGACCTGCGCGGCGAGATCGAGCCGCGCCCGTCAGGGCAGCTGGCCGCCCGGCTGTTCCCGGACTATCCGGGGCGGATGCCGCGCGCCCTACACGAAGTGTGAGGTGCGCTTGAGGACGCTGCGCACGTACCACCCGGCGTGGTTGTACGCGTAGATCGCGCGCCGGTAGGAGCCCGGCGCGCCCGCCGCGCGCAGGTAGCGCGCCGTCGCGAAGATCGCGTCGGCCGAGCTGTACGGGCTCGCCTTGCCGTCGCCGTCGGCGTCCATCCCCCAGCGCTTCCACGTGGCGGGCATGAACTGCGTCCAGCCGATCGCCCCCGCCTTCGACGGCCCCATGGTGCAGCCGAAGCCCGACTCGATCTCGGTGATCGCCGCCAGGATCGTCCAGCGCAGCCCGAACGCCTTGGCGGCCGCCTTCCACGTCGGGACGAGCTGCGGCGCGCCCTGGCAGCGGGGCAGGGCGCGCAGGCCGGTGCGCACGTGCGGGTGGCGGCCGTGGTCGGGCCGCAGCGCCAGCGCGCGCAGCGACCCGCGGGCGGCGCGCGGCGCCGAGGTGCGGGGAGCGCGCGGCGCGGCTGGGACCTTGGCGGGCGCGCGCTTGGCCGGGCGCGGGGCGGCCGTGCCGTACGTGACCTTCTCGCAGGCGCTGCGCACGTCGGCCCGGTCTGCGCGCGCGCGGTCGCGTCCGCCGCCGCAGATCAGGGTGTCGCGTCCGCCGTCGGCGTCGGAGAGCGCGTCGTCCCCGGCGCCGGCGTCGAGCTGGTCGCGGCCGTCGCCGCCGGTGATCGTGTCGCGTCCGTCGCCGCCTCGCAGCCGGTCGTCCGCGGCCCCGCCGGCGATGCGGTCGTCGCCCGCGCCGCCGTCGATCGTCGCGGGATAGTTCTGCGTCTGGCGCAGCTCGTCGTTGCCGGCGCCCCCGATCATCCCGTCCACCGACGGCGCGACGTTGTCGCCCTCCCCCTTCGTGCCGTCGTCGGCCTTGCCGTCGTTGGTCACCTTGACCGCGGCGGTCCGCGTGCCGTAGTCGACGGTGTCGTTGCCGCTGTCGCCGCGGATCTGGTCGGGGCCCGCGCCGCCGTCGAGCACGTCGTCGTCGTCGCCACCACCGAGCGAGTCGGCGCCGTCGCCGCCCTGGAGGCGGTCGGGGCCGCGCCCGCCGTCGAGCGTGTCGGCCCCGCCCCCGCCGTCGAGCACGTCGGGGCCGTCGCCGCCGCGCAGCGCGTCGTTGGCGCCCTCGCCCGCGATGTTGTCGGCGCCGGCGCCACCGTCGAGCGTGTCGGTCCCGTCGCCGCCGTCGAGGGCGTCGTCGCCGTCGCTGCCCGTCAGGCGGTCGTTGCCCGCGCCGCCGTCGAGCTGGTCGTTGCCCGCCCCGGCATCGAGCGCGTCGTCGCCCGCTCCGCCGTCGAGCGTGTCGTCGCCGGACCCGCCGTCGAGCTGGTCGTTGCCCGCGCCGGCCGTCAGCCGGTCGCCATCGGCCTCGCCGTAGACCTTGTTCGCGCCGGCGCCCGCGGCGATGACGTCGGCGCCGTTGCCGCCCCAGAGCTGGTCGTTGCCGTCGCCGGCGGTGATGCTGTCGGCGCCGTCCTCGCCGTAGGCCTTGTTGGCGCCGTCGCCGGTGTCGAGCGCGTCGTCGCCGCGCCCGCCCCACAGCTGGTCGTCGCCCGCGCCGGCGGCGAGTCGGTCGGTGCCGTCCTGGCCGTAGAGGGCGTCGTTGCCGTCGCCGCCATCGAGCACATCGTCTCCGGCGCCGCCGTCGAGCGAGTCGTTCCCGGCGCCGCCGTCGAGCCCGTCGGTGTCGTCGCTCCCGCGCAGCGTGTCGTTCCCGGCAGCGCCGGTGAGGCGGTCGTCCCCGCGCCCGCCGTCGGCCGTGTCGTTGCCCGTTCCGCAGTCGAGGCCGTCGTCGCCGTCGCCGCCGGTCAGCTTGTCGTCGCCCGCGCCGGCTTCGAGCGCGTCGTTCCCCGCGCCGCCGTCGAGCTCGTCGTACCCGTCGCCGCCGATCAGGTGGTCGTTGCCGTCCTCGCCGTAGCCCTTGTTCGAGCCGCGGCCGAGCGAGATCGTGTCGTCGCCCGCGCCGCCCCACGCGGAGTCGTTGCCGTCGGCGGCGTCGAGGCGGTCGTCGCCGTCGCCGCCGCGCAGCTGGTCGTCGCCGCCCGCGCCGAGCAGCGCGTTGTCGCCCGCGTCGCCCGTCAGCTTGTCGTTGCCCGAGCCGCCGTGCACCTCCTCGACGTCCGAGCGGACGTTGTCGTTCTCGCCGGACTCGCCGTCGCCGCTCGCGTTGTCGAGCGTCACGGTCACGGCGGCGGTGCGCGCGCCGTAGTCGGCGACGTCCCAGCCGCCGCCGCCCGCCACGGTGTCGGCGCCGCGCCGGCCGTCGAGCCAGTCGTCGCCGGCGCCGCCGGTCAGCACGTTGGCGCCCGAGTCGCCGAGCAGGCGATCGTTGCCCGCCCCGCCCGTGGCGCCCTCGACGTCGTCGAGCACGCGGTCGTTCTCGCCGGCCTCGCCGGCGCCCGACGTCGCCGCGAGGTCGACGGTGACCGGCGCCGTACGGCTGGAGTAGTCGGCGAGGTCGGTCCCGTTGCCGCCGCCGAGCGTGTCGGCGCCGCGCCCCCCGTCGAGGCTGTCGTCGCCGTCGCCGCCGCCGAGCGTGTCCGCGCCGTCGCCGCCGGCCAGCGCGTCGGCCCCGCTCCCGCCGGTCAGCGAGTCGCGCCCGGCGCCGCCGCGCAGCGCGTTGCGGGAGTTCGAGCCGGTGATGACGTCATCGCCCGACCCGCCCGTGATGTCGTCGACGTCGGTGCCGATGTTGTCGCCCTCGCCGGTCGCGCCGTCGTCGGCGACGCCGTCGTTGCTGAGGCGCAGCGGCTCGGTCCGCGCGCTGTAGTCGGCGACGTCCTCGCCGGGACCGCCGGCGAAGGTGTCGGCGCCGGCGCCGCCGGCGAACGTGTCGCCGCCGTCCCCGCCGCGCAGGACGTTGGCGGCGGCGCTGCCGACCAGGCGGTCGTCGCCGGCCCCGCCGGTGACGTTCTCGACGTCGGAGCGCACGTCGTCGTTCTCGCCGGCCTCGCCGTCGCCGGCGCGGTCGTCGAGCGTCACGGTGACGGCGGCGCGCCGCGCGCCGTAGTCGGCGGTGTCCGTCCCTGCGCCGCCGCTGAGCGTGTCGGCACCCGTCCCCGCGATCAGCGTGTCGTTGCCCGCGCCGAGGGTGATGGCGTCGTTGCCGGGCCCGTCGAGGACCGTCGTGGGCAGCGCGCTCGTGCTGGTGAGGCGGTCGTCGAGGTCACCCAGGTCCACGCTGACCGCGGTGATCCCGGTCGCCGGGCAGGTCGCGCGCCCGGGGAGCGTGATCGAGCAGCCCGCCGCGACCGACAGGGCGGTCGTCGGACTCGACTCCACGACCGTCACGAACCCGACGTCGGGCGTGATCGTCACCAGGTTGGCCTCGCCGGGGGCCGCGACGTAGCGCAGCGTGCCGGCGCTCACGTCGAGCGTGGCGGCACGGGCGCCCCCGGGCGCGAGGGCGCAGGCGGCGAGCACGGCGATGGCGATTGACAGCGGGGCGCGGCGGCGCCTGAGAAGCACGGCGAGAACGGCTGGACCCTCCGAGATGGGATGGACCCGCCGGCGGCGGGCGGGCCCTGGACGTCAAGCCTGGTCGTCGGCCGGCGTCCAGCGGATCCTGAGCGGACCCCCCTCTCGCCTCACACCCTCGTCCATGGGCAGCACGGCGAGCGCGTCGGCCAGCGACGCCCCGTCGGGCGTGCGCAGGCCGAAGTCGAGCTCGAGCAGCGGAACCAGGACGAAGCGCCGGGCCAGCACCTGCTCGTGGGGCAGCCGCAGGCGCTCGGAGGCGTATTCGAGGTCGCCGAGGAGGAGGACGTCGACGTCGATGGGGCGCGGGCCGTGGCGCGGCCCGCCCGGGGCCCGCCCAAGCTCGCGCTCGACCGCCTTGCACGCTTCGAGCAGCTCCTCGGGCCCGAGCGCGGTGGCGATGCGCAGGCACGCGTTGAGGAAGCTCGGCTGGTCGAGGATCTCGCCGACGGGTTCGGTGTCGTATGTCGACGAGCTGGCCAGGACGCGCACCCCGCGTGCCGGCAGGGCGTCGGCCGCCGCCTGGAGGTTCGCCCGGCGGTCGCCGACGTTCGAGCCGAGGCCGAGGTACCCGGTGGCGGTCCCCGGGGGGCTGCTCACTCGGGCTCGCGGGAGATCTCGACCGAGACCTCCTCGACGGGCAGCGGGATCGGGGGCTCGGGCTTGGCGGCCTTCACCCACACGTACTCGACCTCGAAGTCGCTGATGAGCCGCTCGGCGATCGCCGCGCACAGGCGCTCGAGCGTCTTGTAGGAGCGCTGCTGGGCGACCAGCGCGACGAGCTGGCAGACCTGCGCGTAGTCGACGGTGTCCTCGACGAGGTCGGTCACCGTCGCGTCGGACTCGCCGACGTCGAGGCGCAGGTCGACGACGAGCCGCTGGCCGACCTCGCGCTCGGCGGCCGTCACCCCGTGGTGGGTGAACAGCTGCAGGCCGGTGATCTCGATCGTGACGACGGTCTCCGCGCGCTCGTCGTCCTCGTCGTCGAAGCGCTCCTCGTCGAGGTCGTCGGGGTCGTCTGTCACCGCGCCGGGACCGTAGCAGCCGCCACCGTCAGCGCCTCGACGGTCGGCGCGACGTCGTGGACGCGGAAGACCGAGGCGCCGCGCTCGTACGCGAGCACGTTCGTCGCGACCGTCCCGGCGACGCGCTCGCTGGCCTGCTCGACGCCGGTCAGCCGCCCGAGAAACGACTTGCGCGAGGTGCCGATGACCACCGGCCGCCCGAGCGCGACGAGCTCACCCAGGCGCCGCAGCAGCTCGAGGTTGTGCTCGACGGTCTTGCCGAATCCGATGCCGGGGTCCAGGAGGATCCGCTCCTCGGCGATGCCCTCGCTGGTGGCGAAGGTCAGGCGCTCGTGGAGAAACGCCTTCACGTCGTCGACGACGTCGCCGTAGCGCGGGTCGCGCTGCATGGTCCGCGGCTCGCCGAGCATGTGCATCAGGCAGACGTCGCAGCCCGCGTCGGCACAGAGGCCGGCCAGCTCGGGGTCGAAGCGCAGGGCGCTGACGTCGTTGACGAGGGTGGCGCCGGCATGGAGGGCGGCTCGGGCGACGGCGTGCTTGGTGGTGTCGATCGAGAGCTGGGCGGAAGTGGCGTTCAGCCCCTCGAGCACCGGGATGACGCGGCGCAGCTCCTCGTCGGCCGTGACCGGCTCGGCGCCCGGGCGGGTGGACTCGCCGCCGACGTCGAGGATCGCCGCGCCTTCGCCGGCGAGGTCCTTGCCGTGGGCGATCGCGGCGCCCGGGTCGAGCCAGAGGCCGCCGTCGGAGAAGGAGTCCGGCGTGACGTTGACGATGCCCATGACGCGGAAGGGCGGGGTGCCTGTTCGTGTTCGCTCCGTGCGCAACGGTGCTGGCGGGTCAGGCGTGGTCTGGGGCACCGAGAGGAAGGTACGTGGGCGTCCGCGGGCGGGCGTGGCGGGACGGCTGCGAGAGAGCGTAAACGCGCCAGCGGCTCCGCGCGCGTCGAGAAGTGCATGACAGTCATGCGGTTCTTGACGCGTGCGACCGGGGCGAGCGCAAACGCGCCAGCGGCGCGGCGAGCGTCAAGAACAGATCCGCTATGGATCCGTTCTTGACACACGCGAGAAGGGGAGCGACCGCGCAGCGCGCGACACGCAACGTGCACGGACCAACCGCCCACTCCCCCTCGGTGTCATCGAACCGCGCCACGGCCCGCCGAAGCGGCGCGGGCGGAGCGAATCAAACGACGCTCGGCCCCTCAGGCCCGTCGCCGCCGCGCGTCTCGACGGACCCGCCCGCCAGCCCAGGACGCGGCAGCGGCCGCGGCGCGGTGGCGCCCGGGCGCTCGGCCGCCGGCTCTTCCACCGGCAGCGGCGGCGCGCTCGGCGGCTCCTCCGGCCCGAAGACCTCCTCCTCGGTCTTGCCGGCCAGCAGCGCCTCGAACTCGTCCTTCTCGATGGTCTCGCGCTTGACGAGGATCTCGGAGATCGTCACGAGCGAGTCGCGGCGCTCGGACAGGATGTCCTTCGCGCGCTGGTGCGCGCTCTCGACGATCCGGCGGATCTCGTCGTCGATCTCGCGGGCGATCTCGTCGGAGTAGTCGGGCTCGGCGGAGAACTCGCGACCGAGGAACGGCTGCCCGTGGTCGTGGCCGAAGACGCGCGGGCCCAGGCGCTCGCTCATGCCGAAGCGCATGACCATCTGCTTGGCCGTCGCGGTGACCTTCTCGAGGTCGTTGGAGGCGCCGGTGGTGATCTCCTCGAAGATGGTCTCCTCCGCCGCGCGGCCGCCGAGCGTCATGGCCATCGTGTCCTGGAGCTCGGCGCGCGTGGTGAGGAACTTGTCCTCCAGCGGCATCGAGATCGTGTAGCCCAGCGCCTGGCCCCGGCTGATGATCGAGATCTTGTGGACGGGGTCGGAGTGCTCGAGGAAGTGGCCGACGATCGCGTGGCCCATCTCGTGGTAGGCGGTGATCAGCCGCTCCTTCTCGCCCATGACCCGGGTCTTCTTCTCGGGGCCGGCGATCACGCGCATGATCCCCTCTTCGAGCTCGATCTGGGAGATCTCGCGCTTGCCGTTGCGCGCGGACAGCAGGGCGGCCTCGTTGACCAGGTTCGACAGGTCGGCGCCGGTGAAGCCGGGGGTCTGCCCCGCGAGCGTGTCGACGTCGATCTCCTTGGCCAGCGGCTTGCCGCGCGTGTGGACCTCGAGGATCTTCGAGCGGCCCTTGCGGTCGGGGCGGTCGACGACGATCTGACGGTCGAAGCGGCCGGGGCGCAGCAGCGCGGGGTCGAGGATGTCCGGGCGGTTGGTGGCGGCGATCAAGATGATGTTGTCCTTCATCTCGAAGCCGTCCATCTCGACGAGCAGCTGGTTGAGCGTCTGCTCGCGCTCGTCGTGACCGCCGCCCAGGCCGGCGCCGCGGTGGCGGCCGACGGCGTCGATCTCGTCCATGAAGATGATGCAGGGCGAGTTCTGCTTGGCCTGCTCGAAGAGGTCGCGCACGCGCGACGCGCCGACGCCGACGAACATCTCGACGAAGTCCGAGCCGGAGATCGAGAAGAACGGCACGCCCGCCTCGCCGGCGACCGCGCGGGCGAGCAGCGTCTTGCCGGTGCCCGGCGGGCCATAGAGCAGCACGCCCTTCGGGATCCGCGCGCCGAGCGCCTGGAACTTCTTCGGGTTCTCCAGGAACTCCTTGATCTCGTGGAGCTCCTCGACCGCTTCGTCCACGCCCGCGACGTCGCGGAAGGTGATCTTCGGCGAGTCCACGCTCATGCGCTTGGCGCGCGACTTGCCGAAGGACATGACCTTCGAGCCGCCGCCCTGCACCTGGTTCATCAGGAAGATCCAGAACCCGATGAAGATCAGGAACGGCAGGACGTAGGTCAGCAGCGAGAGCCAGCCGTTGGACTTGCGGCCCTCGACGGTGAAATCGTCGATCTTGTGGGCCTGCTCGGCGGCGGTGAGCTGGTCGGTGAGCTTGCGGCCATAGTCGTCGACGAAGCCGACCTCGTACTTCGACTTGTCCTTGAGGACGACGTCGATCGTGTTGTCCTTCGTCTTGACCGTCGCCTTGGCGATCTGGCCGTTCGCCAGCTGGGTCTGGAAGTCCGCGAAGGTGTTCTGGCGCTGCGGGCTGCCGGGGCTGATCAGCTTCTGGGCAAAGAACGCCAAGACCACCACGATGAGGATGGGAAAGGCGGCGCTCTTGAAGAACCTGCTCATAACGGGGGGTTTCCCGGCTCGGCCGGATGGTCAAGCCTACCATCGCCCCATCGGCCGACCGGGCGCATTTCCTTAGCTCTTAAGCGCCGCCACGTAGGGCAAGTTGCGGTACCGCTCGGAAAAATCCAACCCGTAGCCGATCGCGAAGCGGTCCGGGATCTCGAAGCCGACGTAGCGCGGGATCACCTCGACCTTGCGCCGCTCCGGCTTTGTGAGCAGCGCGCACACCTCCAGCGAGTGCGGGTTGCGCGCGCCCAGGTTGCGCATCAGGTACTGCAGCGTGAGCCCCGAATCGATGATGTCCTCGACGATGAGGACGTTGCGGCCCTCGATCGGCATGTCGAGGTCCTTGAGGATCCGCACGACGCCGCTCGAGTCGGTCTGCGAGCCGTAGCTGGCCACCGCCATGAAGTCGACCTCGACCGGGATCTCGATGTGGCGCATGAGGTCCGACAGGAAGAACACCGCGCCCTTGAGCACGCCGACGAGGAGCAGGTCGGTGCCGGCGTAGTCGCGGCTGATCTCGGCGCCGAGCTCGCGCACGCGCGAGCGGAGATCGTCGGGCTGCACCAGGATCTCTCCGATGTTGGCGTCCCGCATCGCGGCGCGGACGCTATCGGCCCCCTGGCCAGCGCGGGGCGCCCAGCTCGCGGGAGATCGAGCGCGCGGCCTCGGTGACCGCCGCGGCGACGCCGCGCGCCGAGCCGCGCGGCAGGATCGCCTGCGTGTCGCCGACGACGCCGATCGCGCCGACGGCGTGTCCCGCGTGGTCGAAGATGGGCGCGGCGACGCTCGACTCGCCCAGCACGGCCTCGTCGCGCTCGCGCGCCAGGCCGGATTCGCGGACGTCCTCGAGCTCGCGGCGCAGCGCCGCGGCGGTCGGCGTGCGGCGCGTCAGCTTCGGCAGCGGCTCGGCCAGGACGTCGTCGACGGCCGCGGCCGGCGCGTAGGCGAGCAGCGCCTTGCCGAGCGCCGTCGCGTGCACGGGCAGCTGCGCTCCGACCTCGAGCACCTGGAAGGCGGCGTCCGGACGGAAGACGTGGTGCACGACGACGACCTCGGCGCCGTGGAGGACGCCGACGCGCACCGCGGCCTGGGTGCGCGCGGCCAGCCGCTCGGCGTGGACGATCGACCGCCCGCGCAGCTCGTTGAGGTCGAGATACGAGTTTCCGAGGTGCAGCAGGCCCGCCCCGAGCTGGTACTTGCCCGAGTCGCGGTCCTGCTCGACGAAGCCGTGGGCCTGCAGCGTCTGGAGCAGGCCGTGGACGGTCGGCCGCGAGAGCTCGAGGCGCTCGGCGAGCTCGCTGACGCCCAGCCGGCGCGGCCCGGAGGCCAGCGTCTTGAGGATCGCCGCCGCCCGATCGACCGACTGGATGGACCGCCGGCGCGCGCTCGCGGAAGGTGGACTATTCGGCATTGCCGAATCCATTTCGAGAATGTAGGCTATCCCACATGGCAGCGCCCACCGTCGGGATCGTGGTCGTATCACACAGCTCGGCGCTCGCCGAGGGCCTCGCGGACGTCGCCCGCGAGATGGCCGGGCCGGGCGTGCCCATCGAGCCTGCGGGCGGTCGCGCCGACGGCGGCCTGGGCACCGACGAGGCCCGCGTGCGCGACGCGATCGCGCGGGCGGGCGGCGGCGGAGGCGGCGTGGTCGTGCTCGGCGACCTGGGCTCCTCGATCCTCACGGTCCGCCACCTGCTCGAGCTCCGCGCCAACGGCCACGTCCGGCTGGCCGACGCGCCGTTGGTCGAGGGGGCTGTGACCGCCGCGGTGACCGCGAGCGCCGGCGCCGCGCTCGACGATGTTCTCGCCGCGGCGGAGAGCGCGCGCAGTGCCCGCAAGCTCTGAAACCACGGTCGACCTCCCCGCGAACGTGGACCTCCACGCCCGGCCGGCGGCCGACTTCGTGCGCACGGCGATGCGCTTCGACGCCTCGATCGCCATCGCCGCCCCGGCCGGCCTCGCGGATGCGAAGAGCCTGCTGTCGGTCCTCGCGCTCGGCGCCAAGGGCGGCTCACGGCTGGTGCTGCGCGCCGAGGGCGCCGACGCGGCCGAGGCCGTCGCCGCCCTCGCCGGCTGCGTCGGCGAGCTGCGCGACTAGGCCTTCTACGTCCGCCGCGTCCGTGCAGGCCAGCGCGCGCTCGGCGAGCTGCGCGCACCGCTGCGCGGACAGCGCGCGCACCCAGCGCCGCACGGTGGCGACCCGCGCCGCCCCGACGCTGAGCTCGCGCACGCCCAGCCCGACCAGCAGCGGGAGGGCGACCGGGTCCGAGGCGGCCTCGCCGCAGACCTCGAGCGGCGTGTCCGCCGCGGCGGCGGCGCGCGCGGTCGCGGCGATGTGGCGCAGCACGGCCGGGTGGTGTGCCGGGGCGACCGCCGACCCGTAGCGATCGGTGCCGAGGGTTGCCGCGGCGAGGTCGTTGGTGCCGAGGCTGAGGAAGTCCGCGGTGGCCGCGAGGGCGCCGGCCGCCGCGGCGGCCGCCGGCGTCTCGACCATCGCGCCGACCGGCAGCGCCGTCCAGCGGCGCACCGCCTCGACCTGCGCGGGATCCTCGACGAGCGGCAGCAGCACGCGCACGTCGCCGCGCGCGGCGGCCAGCGCCTCGAGCTGCGCGCGCAGCGCGGCGGGCGCCGCGAGCAGCAGCGCGATCCCGCGCTCGGCCGTCCCGGCGAGGAACGGCGGCGTCTTGTCGCCGCCGAAGTCGAGCACGCGCACGACGGCCGGCCGGTCCGGGCCGAGCGCCTCGAGCACGGGGTCCAGGAGCCGCCGGTGCTCGGCGACCGTCGGCCACGCGGGCGCGTCGAGGAACGCGAGCTCGCTCCGCAGCAGGCCGACGCCCTCCGCGCCGGCCGCCAGCCCCGCCCGCACCTCCGCCGGCCCGGCGGCGTTGACGAGGACGCGCACGCGCTCGCCGTCGGTGGTCATCGCCGGCACCGCGCTGTCGGCCTCGTCGCGCGCGCGGCCGGCGCGGCGCGCGAGCAGGGCCGCGCGGCCTTCGCGTAGCCGCGCGAGGGACGGCGCGAGGACCGCCTCGCCGCGGTCGCCGTCGACGGCGAGCTCGTCGCCGTCGCGGACGCCCAGGACCGGCGCGCCGAGGCCCACGGCCATCGGGATGCCCAGCGAGCGCGCGACGATCGCCGCGTGCGCGGTCGGCCCGCCGGCGGCCAGCGCGATGCCGGCGACGCCGGCGTCGAGCTCGGCGACGTCGGCGGGCCCGAGGTCGTCGGCGACGAGCACGCAGCCCGCGCCCACCGCGGCGGTCTCGGGCGCGCCCGCCGCCAGCCGCGCGGCGCGCCGGCCGAGCGAGCGCACGTCGGCCGCCCGCGCCGCCAGCCGCTCGTCGGGCACCGCGGCGATGCGGGCGGCGAAGTCCTCGGCGGCCTCCAGCAGCGCGGCGGCCGCGCCGCTCCCGGCGGCGACGCGCGCCGCGACCGACGCGTCCAGCGCCGGGTCGGCGGCCATCAGCGCCCCCGCCTCGACGATCTCGGCCTCGGTCTCGCGGCCGCCGGCGCGCAGGCGCTGGGCCGTTGCCTCCAGCCCGGCGCGCGCACCGGCGAGCGCCGCGCGCGCCTGTTCGAGGCCACCGCCGCCGCGCTCGCCCGGCGCAGCGAGCACGCGCGCCGGCCCGGCGCCGGCGCCCGGCGCCGCCGGCACGCCGCGCAGCACGACCTCGGCCATCAGCCCACGGACCGCGCCAGCGCCCGCATGACGAGGACGGCCGACGCCGCGCCGGGATCCTCGTGGCCGATCGAGCGCTCGCCGAGGTAGGAGGCGCGCCCCTTGCGGGCCTGCAGCGGGACCGTCGCCCGCGCGCCGTCGGCGGCGGCGCCGGCGGCGCGCTCCAGCGCAGCGGCGAGCGGCGCGCCCGCCTCGAGCTCCGCGCCGAGGGCGTCGATTGCCGGCACCAGCGCGTCGACCATCGTCTTGTCGCCGGGGGCCGCCGCACCCAGATCTCGCACGGCGGCCACGCCGGCGGCGAGCGCCGCGCGCAGGGCCTCGGCGCTCACCGACTCCTCGCTGCCGAGCGCGCGCCCGGCCGCTCGGAAGAACGACCCCCACAGCGGGCCGCTCGCCCCGCCGACGGTGGACACGAGCGTCTTGCCGGCCAGGATCAGGACACGGCCGGGCGGGAGGCTGTCGGGCTGGCCGGCGAGGGCCTTGCCGACGGCCGCGAACCCGCGGTTCATGTTGATCCCGTGATCGCCGTCGCCGATGGCGGCGTCGAGTTGCGTCAGGTGGTCGGCCTGCGCGGCGACGTCGGCGGCGGTCTCCCGCATCCAGGTGGCGGCGATCTCGGACTGCACGGCAAGCGGGGTCAGCATCGCGCCCTTCGCCTCACCAGTGCAAGGAGGGCGTGTGGACCGGCGCGTCCCACAGCGCGGTCAGCTCGTCGTCGAGCGCGAGCACCGTCAGCGACGCGCCCGCCATCTCGAGCGACGTGATGTAGCTGCCGACCAGTCGCCGCACCGGCTCGGCGCCCGCCGCGCGGAGCCGCCGCTCGACCTCGCCGTAGAGCAGGTAGAGCTCGAGCTGCGGCGTGCCGCCCATGCCGTTGACGAAGGCGAGCACGCGCTGGCCGGCGGCGGGCGCGAGGTCGCTGAGCACCGCGTCGACGAGCAGCCCGGCGATCTCGCCGGCCGTCCCGAGCGGGGCGCGCCGCCGGCCCGGCTCGCCGTGGATGCCGATGCCGACCTCCATCTGGCCCTCGGGCAGCTCGAAGATCGGCTTGCCCGCCGCCGGCGGCGTGCACGACGACAGCGCGATGCCGAACGAGCGCGCCTGCGCGTTGACGCGCCGCGCGACGCCCGCGACGTCGGCCAGCGCGTCCCCGCGCTCGGCCGCCGCGCCGGCGATCTTCTCGGCCGGCACCGTGGCCCCGACGCCGCGGCGCCCCGCGGTGTAGAGCGAGTCCTGGACGGCGACGTCGTCGTCGATGAGCACGCTCTCGACGCCGATCCCCTCGTCGGCGGCGTCCTCGGCCGCCAGCTTGAAGTTCATGACGTCGCCCGTGTAGTTCTTGACGATGTGCACGACGCCGGCGCCGCCGTCGACGGCCTTCGTCGCGGCGAGGATCTGGTCGGGCACCGGAGACGTGAAGACCTCGCCGGGGCACGCCGCGTCGAGCATCCCCTTGCCGACGAAGCCGGCGTGCAGCGGCTCGTGACCCGAGCCGCCGCCGGAGACCAGCGCCACCTTGCCCTGCCGGGGCGCGTCGGCGCGCACGACGATCTGCGCGCCGGCGTCGTGGCGCAGCAGGTCGCCGTGCGCGGCGGCCAGCCCGGCGAGCGACTCCCGGACGACCGCGCTCGGGTCGTTGAGGAGCTTGCGCATCGGGGTGATGTCCACAGCCATGGCGGAACCTCCTACTTCGCGGCGGCGAGGTCGGTGGGGTCGGGGTGGGTGACCGCCGCGGCGATCGGGCGCTCGCGCCGGCGCGGCGTGGCGAGGTAGTCGTAGGTGACCGCGGCGAGGCCGGAGCCGACGAGGCCGGGCAGCAGGTAGACGGGCAGGTACTGGTTCCAGTGGGTCGCGCCGCCGCCGATGGCCGAGACGAGCTCG
Source organism: Actinomycetota bacterium (assembly GCA_005888335.1). Next base: position 2,003 of record VAWY01000060.1, on the reverse strand, counting down.
GGGCCGAACGCGCGGGCGGGGTTCAGCGAGGCCCCGGTCACCGGGCCGATGACCATGATGATCGCGACGACGACGCCGCCGATGACGATGCCGGCGAAGTCGCCGGGCGAGCGGGAGTCGACGATCCCGAGGATCGCGAACATGAGCAAGGCGGTGCCGATGCCCTCGGCGAAGATGGCCGACGCCCACGGCGTCGACGCGTGGTTGAAGGACGTCTGCCCCATCCCCAGGTCCATGCCGGTGTGCGCAAAGACGGCCCAGATCGCGAGCCCGCCGAGCACGGCGCCGACGAACTGCGCGCCCCAGTAGACGGGCGCCTCGCGCCAGGGGAACCGCTTGGTCGCCGCGAGCGCGAAGGTGACCGCGGGGTTGATGTGACAGCCCGAGACCTTGCCCAGCGCGTAGACGAGCGCGGTGATGACGAGCCCGAAGGCGAACGAGATGCCGAGCAGGTCGGCGCCGGTGATCGCCGGCGTGCTCTTGCCCGCGAGCTCCAGCGTGGCGACCACCGAGCCCGGGCCGACGAGGACCAGCAGCGCCGTCCCGAGGGTCTCGGCCAGCGCGCGCTGCGGAAGGGAGTGCTCCATCGCTCCTCCTGATGGTGATTCGCATTCGATAATGTCGAATGCGGTTTCGGGCGCGAAGCTACTCCCCCGCGCGGCGCGCGTCAAGCGCGACGGCGGCCGCCGTGCCGGGCTCGACGCGGAAGCGCTCGGACGTGGCCACGCCGGGGATCCAGGCCACCTCGCCGTCGCACTCGACGACGGGCAGCGCCGCGCGATCGGCGCGCGGGATCCGCCGATCGACGAAGAGGTCCTGCAGCGACTTGGTGTGGCCGCCCATCCCGAGCGGCGCCATGCGGTCGCCGGGGCGCCAGGCGCGGACCGTCAGCGGCCCGGCGGCGGCGAGGACGCCGTCGCGCGGCTCGGCGGCCGCCGCGCGCGCGGTGACCGTCCAGGCGCCGAAGCGCGCCTCGCCCGGCACCGCCAGGACGACCGGCTCCGGCACCGGCGCGGCGGGCTCGTCGCCGCGGCGGCGGGCCGCGACCCAGCCGCCGGCCACGACGAGCTCGACGCCGCCCTCAACCGCCACCGCGGCCCCGTCGGGGGCGACGAGCACGTCCTCGAGGCGCTCGGCCGCCGCCGGGGCGTAGGCGCCCTCGCCGGCGGCATCCTCGGCCAGGCGGACGAGGACGAGCCTGGCCAGCGCGCGCGGCAGCTCGCCCAGGCGCTCCCGCGCGATCCGGTCGCGACCGGCCAGCGCCGTGCGCACGACCTCGTCGAGCACCGCCGCCTCGTCGCGCAGCAGCGCCGCGGTCCGCACGACGTTCGCCTCGGCCCCCGGGTGGATCGCGCGCAGCGCCGGGACGAGCCCGCCTCGCAGGCGCCCGCGCGCGTATCGATCGGAGTCGTTCGTCGCGTCCTCGCGCCACGCCAGGCCGCGCGCCGTGCACCACGCGGCGGTCTCGTCGCGCGTCGCCCCGGCGGCGAGCAGCGGGCGCACGAGCCGGCCCGAGCGCGCGGCCATGCCCAGCAGCGCGCGCCGCCCGGGCGAGGCCGCGAGGCGGTAGAGGACGGTCTCGGCCTGGTCGGTCGCCGTGTGGCCGGCCGCCACGTCGGCGTGCCGCGCGAGCGCCAGCGCCGCGGCCTCGGCGTAGCGGACGTCGCGCGCCCACGCCTGGAGATTGCCCTCCGGCCGGCGCGGGCGGCGCACGGTGAGCGGCACGCCGAGGCGCTCGCACAGCGCGCGGCACAGCGCCTCGTCCTCGGCGGCGTCGTCGCGCAGGCCGTAGTTGACGTGCAGCGCGATCGCCGGCGCGCCGAGCGCCACGGCGATGTCGAGCAGGCAGACCGAGTCGCGCCCGCCCGAGAGCAGCACGACGACCGGCCGCCCGGACGCGAGCAGCCCGGTGGCCCGCACGCGCTCGAGCAGGTCACTCATCGCGCAGGCGCGCGAGGAACAGCTCGGTCGGCTCCGAGAAGCCCTTGAGCCGCACCTCGCCG
>VAWY01000047.1 GCA_005888335.1 Actinomycetota bacterium | reverse complement strand
GTCGAAGGTGAGCAGGTTGCCCACGCTGTCGGTCGCGGCGCAGATGCCCGTCGCCGGAAGTCGAGCCGCGGCGTGAGCCCGTTGGTCGGGTCGTCGATCGTGACGGCCGCCGGTGTGTCGGGGGCGTTGGGATCGACACGAAGTGCGCGACCAGCGGCCGCGCGACCGCGCTCATGCGTCCCGTGAGAATCTGACCGGATGACATCGAGGGGCCGTCGCCGCGGACTCTTCGAGGGACTGCCGCGCGCCTACTACCGCCGCACCGGCGCCCGCTACCTCGATGCCTGCGCGGTCGCCATCGTCCTCAACGGCGTCGCCGTGGCGGGATTCGCGGTCGTCACGCTGGTGCTCTTCGTCGATGTGAGCGCCGGAGAGCTGGCGCTGTTTGCCGCCTGCTCGGCCGCCGGGTACGTCGTGGAGGGCCTCGTGGCAGGCGTCTACCTGCGCCGCATCGCGGCGCCGGTCCGCGCCTGGCTCGCCGGCGAGCGCGGCGACGACGCGACGCTGCAGGCGTGGTCGGCTGCGGCACGGCTGCCCCTGGCGCTCGTGCGTCGTCCGAGCCTGTATGCGATCGGCGCTGTCGGAGCCGGGGCGGCGGGCCTCGTGCTCGCCGCGCTACTCGAGCTCCCCGCCTACCAGGCGGCGCTGCTGTTCCCCGTGTCCTACCTGCTGTACGTGTCCTCCGCGGTGCTGCGCTACATCGCGCTCGAGCTCGCGATGCGACCGGTGCTCGCGGCCATCGGCGAGCGCCTCCCGGAGGCGTCGCCTCCCGATGTCGCGCGGGTCTCCCTGCACCGGCGCCTGCTGGTGATGGTGCCGATGGTCACCTGGGGCGCAGGCGTCGTCGTCGCCGGCCTGCTCACCGACAACACCCGCGACCTCGACACGATCGCGCTGGCGGGCGTCGTCGCGTTCGTCGTCAGCGCGGCCATCTCCATGTGGCTCAGCCTCGTGCTCGCCGATTCCGTCTCGGGGCCGATCATCGACCTGCGCGACGCCACTCGCAGGGTCGGCGCCGGCGATCTGACCGTGCGCGTGCCCGTCGTCTGCACCGACGAAACCGGGGAACTTGCCGCATCGTTCAACGCGATGGTCGCCGGGCTCGGCGAGCGTGAGCAGCTGCGCGAGGCGTTCGGTGCTTTCGTCGATCCAGCGCTGACCGAGCGCGTCCTCGCAGAGGGCACCGACCTGCGGGGCGAGGAACGCGACGTGTCGGTCCTGTTTCTCGACGTGCGCGGGTTCACGACGTTCGCCGAGAGCGCCGCCGCGCGCGACGTCGTCGCCACCCTCAACAAGCTCTACGAGGCGGTTGTGCCGGTGATCGTCCGTCACGGCGGACATGCCAACAAGTTCATCGGCGACGGCCTGCTCGCCGTGTTCGGAGCTCCCGACCGCCGCGCCGATCACGCGGCCCGCGCCGTCGCGGCCGCACGCGAGATCGCACATCTCGTCCGTCACGGCGTGGGGGGCAAGCTGCGGGTCGGACTGGGCGTGAACTCGGGGCGCGTCGTGGTCGGCACGATCGGCGGGGGTGGGCGGCGCGACTTCACCGTCATCGGTGATCCGGTGAACACCGCAGCCCGCGTCGAGGCTGCCACGCGACTGACCGGCGACGACATCCTCATCACGGAGACCACGCTGCGCGCCCTCGGTCCTCACGGCGACGACTTCGAGGAGCGACCATCCGCCCCGCTCAAGGGCAAGGCCGCGACCGTCCGCCTGTTCGCCCCTCGCCCCGACACCGAGCCTCGAGCGCAGCGCCCGGGGACACCCTCGTGATCGATTCTCCTAGCTCGCCCCGAGGCGCTCGCGCCGCTCGACCTCCGCCTCGGTCGGCTCGTCGAACTCCATCGATCCTGGATTGACGTCGCCTGCTCGTTCGTACGTGCTGATCGTGACGCCGGTCTTCGAGATCTTGCTGTCGACCAGCTTCAGCGCGGCCGGGATCGTGCCGTCACCGAAGAAGCGCTTGCCGGTCCCGATGACGACGGGGAACACCCACAGGCGGAACTCGTCGATGAGGTCGTGCTCGAGCAGCGTCTGGATGAGGCCGGGGCTGCCGTGGACCTGAATCTCGGGGCCGTCCTGGCGCTTGAGCTCCGCGACGTAGTCGGCGACGTCGCCGGTGATCAGGCTGGAGTTGTTCCACTCCAGCCGCTCGAGCGACGTCGAGGCGACATGCTTGCGGGTGCTGTTGAGGTGATCGGCGATCGGGCCCTCGTCGTAGGGCCAGTGCGCCGCGAAGATCTCGTAGGTCCCGCGGCCGAGCAGGAGCTCGTATGGGGCGGCGTCGGCCATCTGGCCCATCATCTGGTCGTCGAAGTAGTTGACGGCCCAGCCGCCGAGGGTGAACCCGCCGGTCGGGTCTTCGTCGGGGCCGCCGGGCGCCTGCATGACGCCATCGAGCGACATGAATGTGTTGACGGCGAGGGTTCTCATTGGGTCTCCCTGCTCGCGGATTTCGCTGTTGGCACGTACAACGACGGCCCGCGAGAAACTCATCGCTGCCGTGTTCGGGGACGCCGATCGCTCAGAGCGCCGGCGGGAGGCCGAACGCCGGAAACAGCTCGGGGGACACGAACGAGGTGATCTCGGCGATGCGCCCGCCGTCGATCCGAAGCACGTCGAGCGCCAGCGGCCTGTACTCCGATGCGCCCGGCGGGCGCGCGTAGTGAGCGGCCGCCGGCTGGCGGTTCGCAGCGGCGGCGAGGGTTCGAAGCCGGCCGAACTCCGGCTCGAAGCCCTTCTCGGAGGCGATGAGGATCGCCTTGCGTCCCGCGTACCAGACCGGGTGCGGCGGCATCGTGAGGCGCGCGTCCTCCCGCAGGAGCTGCGCCAGCGCATCCGCGTCGGCCCGCTCGTGCGCGTCGACGTAGCGTCGGAGCAGCTCGCGCTCCTCCTCGCTGGGCTCCGAGGAGCGCGCCCACTCCGTCCGCCGCTCACCCAAGCGGTCCCGAAGCGTCGCTCGCGCCCTCTGCAGCGCGCTGTTCACCGAGGCGACACTCACCTCCAGCAGCGAACCCGTCTCCTTCGCCGACCATCCGAGCACGCCGCGGAGGATCAGCACCGCCCGCTGTCGCGGGGGCAGGTGCTGGATGGCGGCGATGAACGCGAGCTCGATCGTCTCCCTCGCGACGACGACCGCACCCGGCTCATCCTCCGCCGGGGAGATGGGTTCGAGCAGCCGATCGGGATACGGCTGCAGCCACGGAAGGTCAGCCGGAGGCGATGGCGGCGCGGCGGGGTCGCCCGCCGCGGCCACATCGGGCGGCAGCACGCGGCGAGGCCTGCTGCGAAGCACGTCGAGGCACGCGTTCGTCGCGATCCGGTAGAGCCAGGCCCGGAACGAGGAGCGTCCGTCGGAGCCGAAGCTCGCGCGCTTGCGCCACGCGCGCAGGAAGGTCTCCTGGACGAGATCCTCGGAGTCCTCGAACGAGCCGAGCATCCGGTAGCAGTGAACCCGCAGCTCCGCTCGGTGGCGCTCGAAGAGCGCGGCGAACGCGGATTCCTCGCGCGGATCCGTCAGCTGCTCGGCCGAGCGCATCACGAGGCGTCAACCCGATCGATCCATCGCCCGCTGGTAGGCGTGTCCGGCTCGCAGCACGGTTGCGTCGTCGAAGTGGCGACCGACGAGCATCATCCCGATCGGCAGCCCTCCCGATGTTCCGCAGGGGACGCTGAGCGCCGGGTTGCCGGTGACGTCGAACGGCGCCGTGTTGTGGAGGTTGCCGAGCGCGGCCGCGAGCAGGTTGGGAATCGACCGGTCGGCGGGGAACGGGCGTGCCTTCATCGCGGTGGTCGGCAGCAGCAGGACGTCGCAGCGCTCCAGCGCCTCGCCGTAGCTCGTCCGCAGCCGCCGGCCGAGGTTTTGTCCCTTGGCGTAGTAGTGGTGGTTGTACTGCTCGGAGAGATGGTGGCCGAGCAGCACGGTCAGCTTGACGGTCACCGAGTAGTCGTTGGCTCGCGCGCGACGCGCGCGGCCGTAGAAATCGACAAGGTCGGTCGTGTAGTGACCTTTGTGGTTGGTGCCGAACGCGTCGCCGCGCACCATCAGATCCGTCGCGCCCTCGATCGCGATCGCGTTCCAGATCGCCAGACCGTCGAGGTGCATCGCGACGGAGACCTCTTCGACGTCGGCTCCCGCGCGCTCGAGCACGCCCGCCGCGTCGCGCACGGCGGCGTCGACGTCGGGCTCGGAGACGCCGGGGATCTCGAAGCCCTCGCGCAGGATCCCGACGCGCAGGCCGTCCGCGCCGACCTCCAGTCCCTCCACGTAGGGCTGCGTGCGCACGCCGACCTGACGCGGATCCAGGCCGTCCTCGCCCGCGATCGCCTCGAGCATGAGCGCACAGTCGGCGACCGTCCGCGCCATCGGGCCGATGTGATCAAGCGTGAGCTCGATCGGGAAGATGCCGGTGTAGGGGACCAGACCGTGCGTGGGCTTGTGACCGCAGCAGCCGCTCCACGAGGACGGCAACCGGATCGAGCCGCCCTGATCCCCGCCGAGGGCCATGTCCGCCTCGCCGGTCACGACCACCGCGGCGCTGCCGTTGGACGACGCGCCGCACAGATAGGCCGGGTCGTGCGGGTTCGTCGGCTGCGGCTCGGGATAGCCGGTCAACCCGCCGCCGTCGAAGCAGAACGCGGGCACGGCCGTCTTGCCGACGATCTCGGCGCCCGCGTCGAGCAGTCGCGTGACGACCGTGGCGTCCTCGCGCGGAACGTACCCCTCCATGATCGGCGAGCCGTTGAGCATCGGGATCCCGGCGACGCACACGTTGTCCTTGACCCCCACCGTGCGGCCGGCGAGCGGACCGTCGGCCGCGCCGGGGATCGAGCACTTCCACGTCCAGCCGTTCGACGGGTTCTCCGCCCCGACCGGCCGCCGGCCGACATCCGCGCGCGGGTACCTGACCGGCAGGACCTCGTCGGCCAGCTCATCGAGACGACCGAACGCGGCGAGCGTCGCGGCGGCCGCTTCCGCGAAGACGGCGAGCTCGTCCTCGGTCAGCACCATGCGATACGCGGCGGCGATGCGCTCGAGCTGCTCTCGCGTCGGCGGCTGGACGGGCATGGACGACCTCCCAGGACGATGAGCCGGTGCCCCGGACGCTACCCCGGAATCGGGGCGCGGGCGGCCAAGGCTAGACTCCTATTACGGGTCGAGCTTCGTTCGACCAGAGTCGTGCCCGCGTTTTCGCCGTCGTTGCCTTCTTGCACCCTCCGCGTCGCGCAGTGCACAGAACCCGGAGGTCGCATGGGCTCCAACGCCAAGAAGAAGACCACATTCGCCAAGCTCGACCGTGAGCGCCGGCTCCGCGAGCGGCGGGCCGAGAAGAAGGCCAAGAAGGACGCACGCAGGCAGGCGTCGGCAGATCAGATGGCTCCCGGCGACCCGCCGACCGGCGACGACCACTGAACCACCTCGGCCGGGGGCCCGGCCGGCCCACGCCTGAAGCTGCCCGCAGCGGCTAGCGTCCGGCCGATGGTGCATCGAACGCTCGCGCGCACCGGCGTGCACGTCAGCCCGCTCTGCCTGGGCGCCATGATGTTCGGCGCGTGGGGGGAGACCGACCACGACGCGTGCATCCGGATCATCCACCGCGCGCTCGACGCAGGGATCAACTTCATCGACACCGCCGACGTCTACTCGCGCGGGGAGTCGGAGACGATCGTCGGGAAGGCCCTTGCCGGCGGCCGGCGCGACGACGTCGTGCTCGCCACGAAGTTCCACGGCGCGATGGGCGACGACGTCAACCAGGCGGGCAACTCGCGGCGCTGGATCTTCCGCGAGGTCGAGGCCTCGCTCAAGCGCCTGGGCACCGACTGGATCGACCTCTACCAGGTGCATCGCTGGGATCACTGGACCGATCACGAGGAGACGCTCGGAGCGCTCTCGGACCTCGTCGCGCAGGGCAAGGTGCGCTACATCGGCTCCTCGACGTACCCGGCGGCGCAGATCGTCAAGGCACAGTGGGTCGCGCGCGAGCGCAGCCTGCAGCGCTTCGTCTGCGAGCAGCCGCCCTACTCGATCCTCGCCCGCGGGATCGAGGCCGACGTGCTGCCGACCTGCCAGGAGCTCGCGCTGGGCGTGATCGCCTGGAGCCCGCTGGCCGGCGGCTGGCTGTCGGGCCGGTGGCGCAAGGGCGCCGAGGACCTCACGTCGCGGCGCGCGGCGATGATCCCGCGCCGCTACGACCTCTCGATCCCGGCCAACCAGGCCAAGCTCGAGGCGGCCGACGCGCTCGGCCGGCTCGCCGACGAGGCCGGCATGTCGCTGATCGACATGGCGCTCGCCTTCGTCATCAACCACCCGGCCGTCACGGCGGCGATCATCGGCCCGCGGACGATGGAGCACCTCGAGTCCCAGCTCGGCGCGGCCGACGTCCAGCTCGACGACGCGCTGCTCGACCGCATCGACGAGATCGTCGCCCCGGGGACGACGATCAACCCCACGGATGCCGGATGGACCAACCCCGCGCTGGCTCCCACCGCCCGGCGCCGCGCATGACGGTTCCGTCATACGACTTGCAGGTGCTATGACCGCTGGCGGTCGCGTCCGCGGCGACGACGCTGCCGCGCGCGACCGCCTTCGCCCCTGAGGGCCATCCCAAACTTCAGCCTGCTCGAGGCGCCCAAGCGATGAGGCGCGCCGCGCTTGCCCTGCTCGCGCGATCTGGATCGCCGGCCTCCTCGCCGTCGACGACGTCGCGGCGCTGCTCGGACTGCTGCCGGCGTTCATCCTGCTGCTGCCGATCGTCGCCGGGCGCTACCCGCTCGAAGGCACCCTCGAGCGCCTGCGGCCACACCGCCACCCGCGGCTGCGCGCGCCGCTCGTCCTCTTCGCACCGGCCGGCCGCTCCTGGAATCTCTTCGACGCGAAGACCGGCGCCCAGTTCGCCGGGACGAAGGAGCTGCGCGTCGATGCGGCCCTGCCCGCCAAGGGGATCGGGCCGCTGCAGGCGACGATGCGCAAGGCCGGGCCGGGGCACTACGTCGCCGACACGCTGCAGCTCGTGCCCGGCGGCGACTGGAAGCTCACCGTCCACGACCGCGTGTCGGCATTCGACGAGTACACCGCGACGCTGAAGGTGCCGGTTCGCTGACCGCCGGCGCCGGCCGGCCTTTACGACATCTCAACGCCCAGGCGCGAAATCTCTACGCGAGCTTGAGATCCGCGGGCGCACCCTGGAGGCATGGCGCGCCTGCAGCAGTACGGCCTGCGGCGGTCCGTCGGGGTTCCGGGGCTGTTCGCGACCGCGTACGGCAACGTCGGGTCGTCGATCTACTACGCCCTCGGCCTGGTCGCCGCGCATGCGCTGGGCCTCACGCCGGTGGTCTTCATGCTCGCCGGCGGCCTGTTCGCCCTCACCGCCAAGACGTACGCCGAGGGCGCGGCCATGTTCCCCGAGGCGGGCGGCTCGAGCTCGTTCGCGCGCCACGCGTTCAACGAGCTCGCGTCGTTCATCGCCGGCTGGGCGCTGACGCTCGACTACATCATCACGGTCGCCATCAGCGCGTTCTTCGTGCCGCACTACCTCGGCGCGTTCTGGCCCGCGCTCAACCACAACCCCGGCGACATCATCGGCGGGATCATCACCATCGCCCTGCTCGCGGCGCTGAACATCCGCGGGCTGGGCGAGTCGGCCAAGCTCAACCTCGTCCTCGCCGTCGTCGACCTGGCCACGCAGGTCCTGCTCGTCGTCGTCGGCGCCGTGCTCGTGCTCGATCCCGCGCTGCTCGTGCACCAGGTGCACCTGGGTACGGCGCCCACGTGGTCGCAGCTCATCTTCGCGCTCTCGGTCGCGATGGTCGCCTACACCGGCATCGAGACGGTGTCGAACATGGCCGAGGAGGCGAAGGACCCCGGGCGCGACGTGCCCAAGGCGGTCAACATGGTGCTGTTCGCGGTGCTTGGCGTCTACGCGGGCATCTCGGTCGTCGCGCTCTCCGCGCTGCCCGTCGTCCACGGCGCCACCGCGCTCGGCGGCAAGTACGCGAACGATCCCGTCCTCGGCGTCGTCTCGGCCTTCGGCTTCAGCGGTGGGCTGCTGCACCTCGTGCGGGCGTACGTCGGCGTGCTGGCCGCGACGATCCTCTTCATCGCCACCAACGCCGGGCTGATCGGCATCAGCCGCCTGTCGTGGTCGCTGGCCGAGCACCGCCAGCTGCCCGAGATCTTCGCCCGCCTGCACCGCAAGCACCGCACGCCGTGGTTCACGATCGCGTTCTTCAGCTTCCTCGCCGCGCTGCTCCTGCTCCCCGGCCAGACGACGCTGCTCGGCAACCTGTACTCGTTCGGCGCGATGCTCTCGTTCACGATGGCGCACGTCGCCGTCGTGGGGCTGCGCATCAAGGAGCCCGACCGCGAGCGGCCGTACCGGATGCCGTGGAACGTGCGCCTGCGCGGGCGCGACATCCCGCTGACCGCGGTCCTCGGCGGCCTGGGCACGTTCGCCGCGTGGGTCTCGGTCGTCGCGCTCCACGGCGAGGCGCGCACGGTCGGTGTGCCGTGGATGGTCGTCGGGCTCAGCGGCTACGTCTTCTATCGGCGGCGCCTCGGTCTCGACCCGCGCGAGCGCGCCCGGATCGGCCGGCCCGTGCGGCTCGTCGAGTTCCAGGAGCTCACCTACGCGTCCGCGCTCGTGCCGGTCTTCGGCACCGACGTCAGCGCGCGGGCGCTGCGCTCGGCCGCCCGGCTCGTGGGCCCCGAGGCCAAGGTCGACGCGGTCTTCGTCCTCCAGGTGCCGCCGCAGCTCTCGCTCGACGCGGGGCTCGAGGAGGAGGAGCAGCTCGGGCGCTCGGTCCTCGAGGCTGCGCGCCTGACCGGCCGCCGCGCGGGGGTCGACGTGCGCATCAGCCTGATCCGCACCCGCAACCCCGGCAAGGCGCTCGTCGAGGAAGCCCAGCGCCTCCATGCCGACGTGATCTACGTCGACGCCGCCCACGCCCCGCTCTCGGAGCGATCGCTCGGGCCGACGATCTCCTACCTGCTGGCCAAGCGGCCGTGCCGCGTCGTGGTCGCCCTGGATCCGTCGCGCCGCGAGGCACGCGCGGAAGCGCAACGCGAGCTCGCCCTCGCCGCCCGCGCCTGACCGGCGCCCGCCGCGGGCGCCGCCATCGGTAACCATGTCGGCCATGCGAGCAGCGATCCTTCGTTGGTACGGCGCGCCGCCCGAGCCGGGCGAGTTCGACGAGCCGCAGGCCGGCGACGGGCAGGAGGTCGTCGAGGTGCTGGCGGCCGGCCTGAACCCCGTCGACATCCGGATGGCCTCGGGAACGTTCTACGGCGGCACGCCGCCGCTGCCGAGCGTGGTCGGGCGCGAGGGCGTCGGCCGCACGCCCGACGGCAGGCTCGTCTACTTCGACGGGCCAATCCCGCCGTACGGCGCCTTCGCCGAGCGCGCGCTGATCGCGCGCGACAGCGCGATCCCGCTGCCCGCCGAGCTCGATCCCGCTCTGGCCGTCTCGTTCGGCATCGCCGGGCTCGCCGCCTGGCTCGCGCTCGACTGGCGCGCGGGCCTGCGCGAGGGCGAGAACGTGCTGGTGCTCGGCGCGAGTGGCGTCGTCGGCCAGGTCGCCGTCCAGGGGGCGCGGCTGCTGGGGGCGGGTCGCGTCGCGGCGGCGGCCCGCAGCCCGGAGGGGCTCGACCGCGCCCGCGACCTCGGCGCCGACGCGGTCGTGAGCCTGACGCTGCGCGAGGACGATCTCGTCGACGCCCTGCGCGAGGCCGCCGGCGGCGACGGGTTCGACGTCGTGATCGACCCCGTCTGGGGCGACCCGGCCGCCGCCGCCCTGCAGGCCTGTCGCGTGCGCGGTCGCCTGGTCCAGATCGGCGAGTCCGCCGGCCCGCACAGCACGCTGGCCTCGGCGACGATCCGCGGGAAACTGCTGGCGGTGCTGGGCCACACGAACTTCATGGCGCCGCCCGACGTCAAGCGCGCGGCGTACGAACGGATGGTCGAGCACGGCGCGCGCGGGGAGCTGGCGGTCGAGGTCGAGCGCGTGCCGCTCGAGCAGGTCGCCGACGCGTGGCAGCGCCAGCAGCGCTCGCCCCATCACAAGCTCGTCATCGTGCCCTGAGCACCCGGACCTGCGGGCGCTGACGCTGGAGGTCCTCGGCCGGCGCGCGCTCAACCGCGCCACGCCCGCCCGCCAGCTGCTGCTCGAGCGCGTCTCGATGGGCACGGCCGACGCGATCGAGCACCTCGTCGGCCTGCAGGCGCAGCCGCCCAACGCGCCGTACGTCGCGCTGTGGTCGCGGCTGGAGGGCTTCCGCGCCGACGAGCTCGCCGGCCACGCTGGTGGTCGAGCCGTTTGCGCGCCTGGCCAAGGCGGACCGCGACGCCCTCGCCGAGGAGGGCGCGCGGCTGCTCGCCTTCGCCGCCGCCGAGGCCGCCGGCCACGACGTCGAGATCAGACCGCCCGCCGGATGACCGCTCCGCCGGCCTGCGGCGCGAGGGCGGACACTATGTTCCAGGCATGGACGCCGAAGGCAGGATCATCGCCGTCACCGGCGCCGCCGGCGGCATCGGCGGCGCGCTCGTGCGCGGCCTCGTCGAACGGGGAGCGCGGACCGTGGTCGCCGCGGATCTCGACGGCGCGGGCGTCGAGCGGCTGAGCGAGGAGCTGGGCGCGGGGACCGTCGTCGCGCGCGTCCTCGACGTGTCCGACGAGGCGGCGACGCGCGCGCTCGTGGGCGAGGTCGAGAGCACGATCGGCCCCATCGACGTGTGGTTCGCCAACGCCGGACTCGCGGTGGGCGGCGGCCCGGAGGCGTCAGACGACGTCTGGGAGCGCCAGTGGCGCATCAACGTGCTCTCGCACGTGTACGCGGCACGCGCGCTGCTGCCGGGCTGGATCGAGCGCGGGGAGGGGCACCTCGTCACGACGGCGTCGATGGCGGGCATCCTCAGCTCGCTGGGCGACTGCGCCTACGCGACGACCAAGCACGCGGCGGTCGGGCTCGCCGAGTGGCTGGCGTTCACGTACGCGGGACAGGGCGTGCGCGTCTCGTGCGTGTGCCCGGGCGCCGTCGACACCGCGATGCTCCGCGCGGGCGCCGGCGGCGACGCCGCCAAGGCGAGCGCGGTGATCGGCGGCGGCGACGTGCTCGCGCCCGAGGCGGCCGCGGCGCGGATCCTCGAGGGCCTCGAGGAGGACCGCTTCCTCATCCTGACGCACCCCGAGATGCACGAGTTCGTCGTCGGCAAGGCGCAGAGCCCCGATCGCTGGATCCGCGGGATGGCGAAGCTCTGGGCGCGGGCGCAGACGCTGCTGGCGTGAGAAAAGGCCTCCACGTTGTACCTTGCCTCGCCACACCGAGGCAGGGGGACTGCGCGTGGGGGCAGGGACGACTGGGGAAGAAAAGGCGAAGCCGCGGCGGCGGGCGGCGCTGACCGTCGCGCTGGCGCTCGTCGCGCTCGTGGCGCTGCAGGGGACGGCGCTCGCCGCCGGCACCACATCGGGCTTCGAGGTCCGGCGGGTGCAGAGCCTGCCGAACGGTGCCGCGACGCTGCTCGGCGAGCTCGGGATGGTCGCCTCGCCGCTCAACTACGGCGGCACCGGCGCCAACGGCGTCTTCTTCCGGCCCGTCAACGGCACCAACGAGGACTCCCCGCTCGCCTTCGCCGGCCTGCAGATCAGCGTCGACTTCGGCGGCGACTCGCCGCCCACGCAGACGACGCTACACCTGCCCCCGGGCCAGCTCGGGAACCCGTACCTCCCGGCGTGCGCCACGACGGAGATCACGGTGTCCGCCCTGCAGGGCTGCCCGAGCACGAGCAAGGTCGGCGAGGTCACGATCAACGGCCAGAGCGGCTCGATCTACAACTACAAGCCGGCCAACCTCCCCGACCCCGGCGACCGGACGGCCCCCGGTGCCGTCGCCCTCGTCGTCGGCGCGCCCCTCAACTACGCCAAGGCGGCGCCGATCCTCGTCGTCCCGCGCGGCAACGGCAACTACGGGCTGGACTCGACGACCGACCTCGCGGGCTTCAACGTCACCTCGCTGAGGATCCTCCAGTACGGCCTCGTCCCGCAGAACCTCACCGATCCGCTCCCCGCGCTGCCGTACATCTTCAACCCGACGGAGTGCAACACGGCGGCCGCGACCGGCGACACGAGCTTCGCGGACGGCTCGACGAGCCACGCGTCGTTCACCATGATGCCCCGGCCGGCGGAGGGCGTGCACGCCGCGACCGACCGCGCGCAGCTCGACAGCGAGTGCGCGAGGTTCCCGTGGAATGGCGTCGAGCCGAACGGCAACGGCACGCAGAACACCGCGACGCTGAAGGTCGGCGCGTTCGCCACCGTCGACGGCGACGACAACGGCGCGGTCGAGCAGCCCGACGAGTACCGGTTCCGCTTCCTCACGCCGGCGCGGGGCGGGATCCCGTACCAGTCGCACTACGAGCGCCTGGAGGCCGTCCTGCCCAAGGGCGTGGCCCTCTCGCCGGCCGCCGCGTCGGGCGCCGGCTTCACGATCTGCACCCCGGAGCAGTTCGCCGCCGACTCGGTCCGTCCGGCGGCGTGCCCGCAGGCCTCGCAGATCGGCGACATGAAGGTGCTCTCGCCGCTGCTCGACGGCGACCGCAGCACGCCGG
>VAWY01000046.1 GCA_005888335.1 Actinomycetota bacterium | reverse complement strand
ATACGAGCGCCCCGAGCTGGATTCGAACCAGCGGCCTTCCCCTTAGGAGGGGGACGCTCTATCCGGCTGAGCTATCGGGGCCCAGGCCCTCCACGGTACCTGCGACGGGCGCTGTAAACGGAGAGTAAAGTGGCCCGCCGCCCGACGGCAGGGAGCCTCAAGACGGCAGGACCCCCCGCTACGGGCGGCGAACTCCGACGGGTTTGAGCTCCACCGACCTTCTGCTCGAAGCACCCGACGCCGCCGAGGTCTCGACGGTCGGCGTCGACATCACGGCCCGCTCGCCGCTGCAGCTGTTCTGGCGCCGCTTCCGCCAGGACAAGGTCGCCATCACCGCGCTCGGGTTCATCGTCTTGCTCGTTCTCGGCGCCTTCGTCATCGGCCCGCTGCTGGCCAGGGCCTTCGGACTGCCGGGGCCCAATGTTCAGAACTCGAGCGCCCTCGACCAGTTCGGCACCCCGACGGGGCCGTCGAGCGGCCACCCGTTCGGCGTCGACACGCTCGGGCGCGACATCCTCGCGCGGGTCATCGCCGGCGCGCGCGTGTCGCTCATCGTGGCCATCGTCGCCACGGCGATCTCGGTGTCGATCGGCGTCGTGGTCGGCATGACCGCCGGCTACTACCGCGGCTGGGTCGACACGCTGCTCTCGCGGCTGATCGACATCCTGCTCGCCTTCCCGATCCTGATGCTCGCGCTGGGCATCGCGGCGGCCTGCTCGCTCGGCAACGGCTGCCTCGGCGGGCTGATCAAGCCGGGCCTGACCGTCGTGATCTTCGTGATCGCGTTCGTGAACTGGACCTACATCGGCCGGATCATCCGCGGCCAGGTCCTGTCGCTGCGCGAGAAGGAGTTCGTCGAGGCCGCGCGCTCGCTCGGCGCCTCCAACCGCCGGATCATCTTCCGTGAGATCCTCCCGAATCTCGTCGCGCCGATCATCGTCTACTCGACGCTGGTCATCCCCCAGAACATCCTCTTCGAGGCCGCGCTGTCCTTCCTGGGCGTGGGCGTGCAGCCTCCGAACGCGAGCTGGGGGGCGATGATCGCCGACGCGACCTCCATCTTCGACAGCGCCTGGTGGTACATGGTCTTCCCGGGGGCGGCGCTGCTGCTCACCGTGCTGGCCTTCAACCTCCTCGGCGACGGCCTCCAGGACGCCCTCAACCCGAGGCGAGGCCGATGAACGCAGTGAACCCCCCGTCGCGTGCACCGGACGGCACGGGGCGGCTGATGGAAAGGACGTGCATGCGCACATTCATGCGAGCGAGCGCCCTGGCGGCGACGCTGGCCTTCGTCGTCGCTGGCTGCGGCGGCGGATCTGAGAAGAAGGGCACGGGAGGGACCGCCTCCGGCGCCCCCGTCTCGGGCGCCAAGTCCGGCGGCCACCTCGACGTCCTCTCGGCGTCGGACATCGACAGCCTCGACCCGGGCTACTGGTACTACCAGTACGACTACATGGCGGTCGGGCTGCCGACGCAGCGCTGGCTGTACTCGTGGGCGCCGACGGCGACGACGCCGACGCCGGACATCGCGTCCGGCATGCCGAAGACGTCGGCTGACGGCAAGACCGTCACGATCAAGATCCGCCCCGGCATCAAGTACAGCGCGCCGCTGAAGGGGCGCACGGTCAAGGCGGCCGACATCGCCTACGCCTTCGCGCGTGACCTCAACCCGCGCACGGGCAACGGCTACGCCGGCGCCTACTACGCGAACATCGTCGGCGCCGACAAGGTCCAGAGCGGGAAGACCGACAAGCTCGCCGGCGTCACGGCGTCCAACGACACGACGCTCGTCATCAAGCTGACGAAGCCGACCGGCGCGATCTCGACGGCGCAGGCGCTCGCGCTGCCGGGCACGATCCCGGTGCCCGAGGACTACGCCAAGAAGTACGACAAGGGCAGCCAGTCGTCGTACGGCCAGCACCAGGTGTTCACCGGGCCGTACATGATCAAGAACAACGGCAACGGCAAGCTCACGGGCTACGTGGCGGGCAAGCGCATCGAGCTCGTCCGCAACCCCGACTGGAACGGCAAGCAGACCGGCGACTACCGGCCGGCCTACCTGGACTCGATCACGTTCCTGGGCGGCAACGACCTGGCGGTGGGGAGCCGCAAGATCCTCTCCGGCCGCAGCATGATCAGCGGCGACTACGCGGCCCCGCCGACCGCCGTCCTGAAATCGGCGCTGTCGTCGCGCAAGTCGCAGGTCTCGATCCACGGGGCCGGGAGCATCCGCTTCATCGCGCTCAACACGAAGGTCAAGCCGTTCGACAACGTCAACGTGCGGCGCGCCGTCGCCGCGGTGATCAACAAGAACACGCTGCGCCTCACCCGCGGCGGCCCAGCCCTCGGCACGATCGCCACGCACTTCATCCCGCCCGACCTCTCGGGCTTCGACGACGCGGGCGGCACCGCCGGCCCCGGCGCCGACTTCACCAAGAACCCCCAGGGGGACCTCCAGCTCGCGATGTCGTACATGAAGAAGGCGGGCTACTCGAGCGGCAAGTACACCGGCAAGTCCGTGCTGATGGTGGGCGACAACCAGCCGCCGGCGTCGAAGACGGGCGAGGCGGTGCAGAGCCAGCTCCAGCAGCTCGGCTTCAAGCTCAACTACCGCCAGGTCCCGCACCCGACGATGCTGTCGAAGTTCTGCGGCGTGCCCAAGGCCGCCGTCGCCATCTGCCCGAACCTCGGGTGGGGCAAGGACTTCTTCGACGGCCAGTCGATGGTCGACCCCGTGTTCAACGGCAAGAACATCGCGCAGACCAACAACTCCAACTACGCCCAGGTCGACGACCCGAAGATCAACTCGCTGCTCGCCAAGGCCTCGGCGTCGACCGACGCCGGCGAGCGCTCGAAGCTCTACGGCGAGGTCGACAAGACGATCACCGAGCAGGCGTACGTGATCCCGTGGATCTGGGACAACGACGTCAACCTGGAGTCGAGCAACGTGGCCGGCGTGAACAACAAGTTCAACGTCAGCTGGGACCTCGTGTTCACGTCCCTCAAGGGAGGGAGCACCTGATCGAGGCGTGACGTGCGGCTGCGCCCCGGGCCGCCGGCCCGGGGCGCGGCCCGTCCGCTTTCCAGCCGATGGCCAGATTCATCATCCGACGGCTGTTGTGGGTGGTCGTGCTGCTCCTCGCAGTCACGCTGCTCACCTTCATCATCTTCTACCTGTTCCCGTCGGCCGACCCGGCGGCCCTGCGCGCCGGGCGCCAGCCCAGCCCCGCGCTCATCGAGCAGATCCGTCACCAGCTGGGGCTCGACCGTCCGTGGCCGGTGCAGTACCTCGACTACCTCAAGGGCGTGGTCCTGCACTTCGACCTGGGCTACAGCTACCAGAACAGCATCTCGGTCAGGACGCAGATCTTCGACCGACTGCCGGCCACGATCTCGCTCGCCGTCGGCGCCGCCGTCGTGTGGCTGTTCATCGGCATCACGGTGGGGATCATCTCCGCCGTGCGGTCGGGCAGCATCCTCGACCGCATGACGATGGGCGGCGCGCTCGTCGCCATCTCGGCGCCGGTCTACTGGCTGGGTCTCGTGGCGCTCTACCTGTTCGCCAACGACATCGGCGTCGTCAAGATCTTCCCCGGCGCGGGCAGCTACGTGCCGCTCAGCCAGGACCCGGCGAAATGGTTCACCTCGCTGCTGTTGCCCTGGTTCGTCCTCGCCGCCGCGTTCGCGGCGATCTACGCCCGGCTCTTGCGCACGACCATGATCGAGTCGATGGCCGAGGACTACATCCGCACGGCGCGCGCGAAGGGGCTCAGCGAGCGCCGGGTCATCCTGCGCCACGCGCTGCGCAGCGCGATCACCCCGATCGTGACCGCCGCCGGCCTGGACGTCGGGGTGCTCTTCGGCGGCGCCATCCTCACCGAGAGCGTGTTCAACGTCCCGGGCGTCGGTCGCCTCGCCTTCGACTCGATCCAGAACAGCGACCTGCCCATGATCCAGGGCACCGTCCTCTTCGCCGCGTTCTTCATCGTCACGGCGAACCTGATCGTCGACGTGCTCTACGCGTTCATCGACCCGAGGGTGCGCTACTGATGGCGCTGCTCGAGGTCCGTGACCTGGTCGTGCGCTTCGAGACCGACGACGGTGTCGTGAACGCCGTCGACGGCGTCTCCTACAGCATCGACGAGGGCCAGGCGCTGGGCATCGTCGGCGAGTCGGGCTCGGGCAAGTCGGTCTCGAGCCTGACGGTCATGGGCCTCACGCGCGCGCGCAACACGAAGATCAGCGGCCAGATCCTGTTCCGCGGCAAGGACCTCGCGCAGGCCTCCGACGAGGAGCTGCGGCGCATTCGCGGCAAGGAGATCGCGATGATCTTCCAGGACCCGCTCTCCTCGCTGCACCCGTTCTACAAGGTGGGCGATCAGCTCGTCGAGGCGGTGCGCACGCACAACCGCTCGGCCTCGCGGGCGCAGGCGCTCGACCGCGCCGTGGAGATGCTCGGGCTCGTCGGCATCCCCGATCCGCGCCGGCGCGTGGACAGCTACCCGCACGAGTTCTCGGGCGGCATGCGCCAGCGGGCGATGATCGCCATGGCGCTCATCAACGACCCGGCGCTGCTGATCGCCGACGAGCCGACGACCGCGCTCGACGTCACCGTCCAGGCGCAGATCCTCGAGCTCCTCGCGCGCCTGCAGCGCGAGATGAACACCGCGATCGTCGTCATCACGCACGACCTCGGCGTGGTCGCCGAGGTCACCAACGAGATCTCGGTCATGTACTCCGGGCGCATCGTCGAACGCGGCCCGACCGACGTGATCTTCTCGGGCCCCGAGCACCCCTACACGTGGGGCCTGCTGCAGTCGATCCCGCGCCTGGACCTCCCGCGCGGCGAAGACCTCGTGCCGATCTCCGGGCGCCCGCCGAGCCTGATCAACCGCCCGAGCGGGTGCCACTTCCACCCGCGCTGCCCGTACGTGCGCGACGCCCACCGGCGCACCGACCCGCCGCTCGAGCCGCTCCCCGGCGACTCGCGCCACGCCGTCCGCTGCCTGCTGGCCAGCGAGACGCGGCGGGCGCTGTGGCAGGCGCTGCAGCGCGGCGAGAAGCCGAAGGAGGCGCGCGAGGACGTCGGGCTGAAGGTGGACTCCCCGGTCGAGGAGGCGGCGGGATGAAGGGCGAGCCGCTGGTCGAGGTCCGCGACCTCGTCAAGCACTTCCCGATCACGCAGGGCATCCTCCTCCAGCGCGCCGTCGGCGCGGTCCACGCGGTCGATGGCGTCTCCTTCGACGTGCTCGAGGGCGAGACGCTCGGCGTGGTCGGCGAGACCGGCTGCGGCAAGTCGACGACGGGGCGCCTGATCGTGCGCCTGCTCGAGCCGACGTCGGGGTCGATCAGATACCAGGGCCGGGAGGTGGCTCATTTGTCCCGCGCGCAGCTGCGTCCGCTGCGCCGCGAGATGCAGATGATCTTCCAGGACCCGTACTCGTCGCTGAACCCGCGCAAGACCGTCGGGTCGATCATCGCCGAGCCGTTCGTCATCCACGGCGTCGAGGGCGACCGCGCCAAGCGCAAGCGTGCGGTCCAGGAGCTCATGGAGCAGGTCGGGCTCAACCCCGAGCACTACAACCGCTACCCGCACGAGTTCTCCGGCGGCCAGCGCCAGCGCATCGGCGTGGCGCGGGCGATCGCCCTGCGCCCGAAGCTGATCATCGCCGACGAGCCCGTCTCGGCGCTCGACGTCTCGATCCAGGCGCAGATCCTCAACCTGCTCGCGGACCTGCAGCGCGAGCTGGGCCTGACGATCGTCTTCATCGCCCACGACCTCTCGGTCGTGCGGCACATGTGCGACCGCATCGCGGTCATGTATCTCGGCAAGGTCGTCGAGCTCGCCGAGGCCGACCAGCTCTACGACCACCCGCGCCATCCCTACACCGGCGCGCTGCTGAGCGCCGTGCCCGTGCCCGACCCGCGGCTGGCCCGCGAGCGCGAGCGCGTGGTGCTCGGCGGCGACGTCCCGTCGCCGACCAACCCGCCGCAGGCGTGCCGCTTCCATACGCGCTGCCCGAAGTTCGTCGACGGGCACTGCAACGTCGAGGAGCCGGTGCTGCAGGCGAAGGAGGGCGGCAACCTCGCCGCCTGCCACTACCCGCTGACCGACGAGGAGATCGCCCAGCGGGTCCCGACCGCGGCGGTCGAGCCCGGCGGCTGACGCGCGCCGCCGGGCCCGCTCCGCCTCGCGGCTATTTCAGCGACGTGTACGAGAAGTCCCAGGTGGCCAGGGACTTGTTGATCACGCCGTTGACGTTGGTCGACTCCAGGTTGGGCTGGCGGTCCCACAGCCACAGGACCCCCGGCGCCTGGGCGGTGACCATGTTGTCGATCTCGCCCCACGCCTTGTCGCGGCCGGCCCGGTCGGTGATGACCTCGGCCTTGTGCATCGCGGCGTTGATCTTCGGGTCGTTGAGGTTGGCGAAGTTCGAGTTGCCGCTCTTGAGGATGTTCTTGCCGTTGAACGTCAGGTCCAGGATCGTCTCCGGGTCGGCGAAGTCCTTGAGCCAGCCGACGCTCGGGCAGATCGGCGGCTGGTCGGCCGGGACCTGGCAGTACTTCGTGTACATCGTCTGGCGCTTGACGAAGCGCAGGTCGACCTTGAAGCCGAGCTTGGCGAACTGCGCCTGCGCCGCCTCGACGACGCGCCGCTGCTGCGTGGCGCTGTCGCCGATGGCCAGGAACGTCTTGCCGCCCGTGTACTTGCCGCTCGGGAAGCCCGCCTTCTTCATGTAGGCGGTCGCGACGTCCATGTCGCCGGCCGGGTTCTTCATGAAGTCGAAGCCGGGCCCGCTCGTCCCGCCGGCCTCGTCGAACCCCGGCTGGCCCGGCGGGATGAAGTGCGTCGGGATGTCGCCGGTGGCCGGACCGCCGAACGCCTGGCGGAGCGCGGTGCGGTCGAACGCGGCGGCGATCGCCTTGCGCACGTTGATGTTGTCGAACGGCTTCTTGCGGACGTCGAACGCGATGTAGCGGAAGCGCCCGGTCGGCGGGGTGACGACGAGCTGCTTCTTCTTGGTGCCCGTCGAGACCGTCTTGATGATCTGCGGCGGGAGCTGGAAGTCGCCGTTGGCCATGCCCTGCCCGTTGAGGATGCGCCGCGAGCCGACGTCCGGGTCGACGCCCTCCTCGATCGTGATCGAGTCCAGGTAGGCGGGCTTGTAGTCGGTCGAGCGCTTCCAGCTCGGGTTGCGCACAAGCTTGATGAACTTGCCGGGGCTGTAGCCCGACGCGTTCGCCTTGCCGTTGTTCTGGATCATGTAGGGGCCGGTCGCCACCTGGTGCGAGCCGTACTGCGAGGGCTTCTGCTTGTCGTACTTCTCGGCGTAGTCGCGGGGCACCGGCGCCGAGGCGGGCAGCGACAGGGCGCCGACGACGATCGCCGCGCGGGGCCGCTCGAGCTGGAAGCGGATCGTGGACCTGCCCGGCGTCTCGATGCCGGCGATGTTCGGCGTCTTGCCGGGCTTCGCGCCCTTGGTGGCCGCGGCGGCGCCCTTGACGTCGGCGAAGTACGCGAGGTACTCGCCGGCGACGTTGGGGTTGTAGCCGCGCTCCAGCGCGTACTTGACGTCCGCCGAGGTCACCTCGCGGTTGACCGGCGGGCTGAAGCGGATGCCCTTGCGGATCTTGATCGTGACCGTCTTGCCGCCGTTGCTGATCTTGGCCGGGCCCGCGGCGAGGTCGGGGACGGCGTTGGTGGCGTCCTCGGGCTTGTACGAGAACAGCGGCCGCTGCGTCATGTACGCGACGTTGAAGCCGTACTGGTAGTACGTGACGCCGGGATCGATGAAGTCGACGTCGCTGTTGTAGAGCACCGTGAGGTTGCCGCCGGTCTTGGCCTTGCCCGTCGGCGCGCCGGTGGAGCCGCCGACGCTCGACGACTTGTTGCCCCCGCCGCAGCCGGCAGCGACCACGGCCGCCGCACACAGCGCGGCGACGCAGAGCTGCTTGGTCATTCCTCCTCCTCCTTCGTCTCCGAGGCTGGCGGTGCGGGAACCTAGCCTCTCGGCGCGGGGCGTGCGGCGGTGAGTTCGGCGGTGCAACGCGTCGAGCGCGCGCTCGCCGCGGCGGGGGTCAGCGCCGAGGTGCGCTCCTTCCCTGCGGGCACGCGGACGGCGCAGGACGCGGCGGCCGCGGTGGGCGTCGAGGTCGGCCAGATCGTCAAGTCGCTCGTCTTCGCGCGCCCGCGCTCGGGACGGCCGCTGCTCGTGCTCGTCTCGGGAGCCAACCGGGCGGACGAGGCGCTCTTGCGCGACGCTGCCGGTGAGCCGGTGGCCCGTGCGGACCCGGAGCTGGTGCGGCGGGCGACGGGGTTCGCGATCGGCGGCGTGCCGCCCGTGGGGCACGCCGAGCCGCTGGAGACGTTGGTCGACGAGGACCTGCTGCGGTACGAGATCGTGTGGGCGGCGGCGGGGACGCCTGAGGCGGTGTTCGCGGTTGCGCCTCGGGATCTGGTGCGCGCGTGCGGGGGCCGGGTGGTGCCGGTGCGCTCCGCCCAGGCGTAGGCGGCAGGTCGTCGGGTGGCCCGATTGCACCGAGGGGAACGAGCGGTGGCTGCGCCCGGGCCGTGTGGGGCCTCCGCGGGGCTGGTGACCCGGGGTTGGGAACGAAACCGCGCATAGTGATCGGTTTCGTTCCCCACCCGGACGATCGGGCCCAAGCGGGCAACGCCCCCGCTTGCTCGCCCGCGCGGCCGGGGCGCAGACCACGGTCCGCTTCCCCTCGGTGCCACGGACCACCTCTCAGCCCGCGAACCACGCACCGCGCGGGGCGCCACGCCCTACGGCAAGAAGACCGCCACCTCCTCGACCCCCGCCCGCTCCGGCACCCGCTGCTCCTGCCGCGCCGGCCCGAGATGCAGCAGCCCGAGCACGCGCTCGCCCTCGGGCACGCCGGCCGCCGCCAGGCCCTCGGCCGTGCGCAGCACCCCCGGTGTGCGCCAGTAGCCGGCCAGCCCGCGCGCGTGCGCGGCGAGCAGGACGATGTACGCGGCGCAGGCAGTCGCCAGGACGTCCTCCTCGTCGGCGACCGGGTCCGTGCCCGACTGCAGCGCCGAGACGACGACGAGCGTCGGCGCGCGGTCGAGCTTGACCGCCGCCTCCTCGCCGGCGGCGCGCTTGAGCGCCGCGCGCGCCTGCGGCCCGACGACGCGGAAGCGCCACGGATTCGTCAGGTGGTGGTTGGGCGCCCAGCGGGCGAGGTCGAAGAGCTCGAGCAGCGTCTCGCGGTCGACCGGCTCGCTGCCGTACACCTTGTGGGTACGCCGGGAGCGGATCGCCTCCTCGACGTCCATCACTCCGCCTCGTCGTAGAGCGACTCCCGCGCGAGCTCCTCGCCGCGCTCGTTGAACAGCCGGATGTCGAGCAGGTCGCCGCGGTAGTCGTCCGGGGCGAGCAGCGTGAAGCGCCCCTCGCGCAGCTCGCACTGGTCGACCACCAGCCCGGCGAGCTCGGCGGTCGCCACCGCGCCGCCCGGGACGAGCGGCGTGCCCCAGACGAGCGTCATCGCCGCGACCTGGCGCTGCTCGCCGCGCCACGAGCCGACGACCTCGTCGTTGAGGTCGAGCTGCCACTCGGGGTGGCGCGCCGCGGTCTCCTCGGTGGCGTCGGCGTGCGCGGTGAACGCGGTCGGCTCGCCGCCGTCGGCGCCCGCCCGGAACGAGACGAAGCCGACGATCTCCAGACCGGCCGACGTGGGGGCAGTGACCGGCACCCACGTGCGCCCGTGCCACGTGCGGTCGGGATAGAAGACGAGCTCGCCCGGCTCGCCGACGTCGTCGAGGTCCGCGGCGGCGGCGAGGAACTCCGAGCGCAGGCGCTCCGCCCAGCGCCCGTAGGGCAGCACGTCCTGCGGTGGCTCGGCGGCGAAGCGGGGGACGAGGCGCGGCTCGGGCGGCACGGGCTGGCAGCCTAGAGGGATGGCCGCAGAGGTCGTGCTCGAGGGCCTGCACCCGCTCAAGCACGCGCTGCGCTTCGGCGCGCGCGTGCGCCGCGCGGTGGCGCCCGACCCGGCGCGCGTGGTCGCGCTCGCGCGCGAGCTGGCGCCCGATGTCGCCGACGAGATCGCCGCGCTGGTCGAGCACGGCGACGTGCGCGCGCCGCTCGACGTCGTCGCGTGGGCGTCGCGCCCGCCCGAGCGCCCGCTCGGCGAGGGGTTCGTGGTCCTGCTCGACGAGCCGCGCCACCTCGGCAACGTCGGAGCGGCGATCCGCGTGGCCGCGGCGGCAGCGGCCGCCGGCGTGCTCGTGCGCGGCGAGGCGGACCCGTGGCATCCAGCGGCGGTGCGCGGCGCCGCCGGCCTGCAGTTCGCGCTCCCGGTCGCGCGCGTCACCACTCTTCCCGGCGACCGGCCGCTGATCGCGCTCGACCCCGCCGGGGCGCCGCTCGACGACGTCCCGCCGAATGCGGTCCTCGCCTTCGGCGCCGAGCGCCGCGGGCTGAGCCGGGAGATCCGCGCGCGCGCCGACGCGCTGCTGGCGCTGCCCATGCGCCCCGGGGTCTCGAGCCTCAACCTGGCCACCGCGGTCAGCGCGGCGCTCTACGTCCTCAAGGCAGGTCGAGCAGGATCGTCACCGGGCCGTCGTTGACGAGCTCGACCTCCATGCGCGCGCCGAACACGCCGCGACGCGCGCCGAGCCGGTCGCAGACGCGCTCGTACAGGCGCTCGGCCTGGTCGGGCCGCGCCGCCGCGACGAAGCTCGGCCGGTTGCCCTTGCGCGCGTCGCCCAGCAGCGTGAACTGTGAGACGCACAGGACCTCGCGCGCGCCGAGCGGCTCGTTCATGCGCCCGTCGGCGTCCTCGAAGATGCGCAGCGCTCGCAGCTTGTCGGCCATCCGCTCGGCGAGCGCCTCGTCGTCGTCATGGCCGACGCCGAGGAGCACGAGCAGCCCAGGGCCGATGGCCGCGACCTCCTCGCCGCCGACCCGGACGGCCGCCCGCGCGACCCGCTGCACGAGCGCCCTCACAGCGCGGCGACGGCCACGCCGGCGGCGATGACGATCGCGGTCGTCCAGGCGAGCGCCGACGACGTCAGCCGCAGGTCCAGCCCGTAGGCGTGGGCGACGACGAGCGAGTTGATGCCCGACGGCATCGCGGCCTGGAACAGGTAGGCGTGGGGCACGGCGACGATGATCGCCGACAGCGCGGCCAGCAGGGCCGGCGCGACGAGGAGGCGCAGGACGACGGCGGCGCCGACCGCGCGCGTCAGCGGCAGGCG
>VAWY01000045.1 GCA_005888335.1 Actinomycetota bacterium | reverse complement strand
CGTCCTGCTCGGCCAAGGCAACGACGGCCCGCGCGTCGTGGCGATCGACACCGGCATCAAGGGCTCGATCGTGCGCAACCTGCTGCGCCGTGGCGTGCGGCTGGAGCTGCACCCGTGCAGCGCGAGCGCCGAGGACCTGCTGGCCCGCGAGCCCGACGCGATCTTCCTGGCCAACGGCCCCGGCGACCCGGCGGCGCTCGACCACATCGTCGCCACGCTGCGCGACCTCGTCGGCAGGCGCCCGACGTTCGGCATCTGCCTCGGCCACCAGCTCCTGTGCCGGGCGGTCGGCCTCGAGACCTTCAAGCTCCCGTTCGGGCACCGCGGCGCCAACCACCCGGTCAAGGACCTCGCGACCGGCCGCGTCGAGATCACCTCGCAGAACCACGGGTTCGCCGTCCTCGGCCCGACCGGCGAGCGGACGATCGACGTCGACGAGCCGGTGCGCTGGGAGACCGACTTCGGCGCCGCCCAGCTCTCGCACCTGAACCTCTACGACCGCACCGTCGAGGGGCTGACGCTGCTCGACGTCCCCGGCGCGACCGTGCAGTACCACCCGGAGGCCGGCCCCGGCCCGCACGACAGCCTCTACCTCTTCGACCGCTTCCTCGAGCAGATCGGTGCCCATGCCGCGTAGGGACGACCTCGAGAAGATCCTCATCCTCGGCTCGGGGCCGATCGTGATCGGCCAGGCCGCGGAGTTCGACTACTCGGGCGTGCAGGCGTGCAAGGTCCTGCTCGACGAGGGCTACGAGGTCGTGCTCGTCAACTCCAACCCGGCGACGATCATGACCGACCCGGAGTTCGCGACGGCGACCTACGTCGAGCCCCTGCTGCCCGGCCCGGTGGCCCAGGTCATCGCCAAGGAGCGCCCCGACGCGCTGCTGCCCACGCTCGGCGGCCAGACCGCGCTCAACCTCGCGCGCTCGCTGCACGACGACGGCACCCTGGAGCGCTACGGGGTCGAGCTGATCGGCGCCGACTACAACGCGATCGCCACCGCCGAGGACCGCGAGCTGTTCCGCGCCGCGATGACCCGGGCGGGCCTGCGCATGCCCGCCTCGACGATCGCCCGCACGGTCGAGGAGGCGCTGACCGCCGCCGGGGACATCGGCCTGCCGATCATCGTCCGGCCGGCGTTCACCCTCGGCGGCCACGGCGGCGGCATCGCCCGCACGCCGGACGAGCTCGCGACGATCGCCCGGCGCGGCCTGGACGCCTCGCCGATCGACCAGGTGCTGCTCGACCAGTCGGTCCTCGGCTGGGGGGAGTTCGAGCTCGAGGTCATGCGCGACCGCAACGACAACGTCGTCGTCATCTGCTCGATCGAGAACGTCGACCCGATGGGCGTGCACACCGGCGACAGCGTCACGGTGGCCCCCCAGCAGACGCTGACCGACCGCCAGTACCAGCTCCTGCGCGACCAGGCGATCGCCGTGATCCGCGCCGTCGGCGTCGAGACCGGCGGCTCCAACGTGCAGTTCGCGGTCAACCCGCACACCGACGAGGTGCTCGTCATCGAGATGAACCCCCGCGTCTCGCGCTCGAGCGCGCTGGCCTCCAAGGCCACCGGGTTCCCGATCGCCAAGATCGCGGCGCGTCTCGCCGTCGGCTACTCGCTCGAGGAGATCGAGAACGACATCACGCGCGTCACGCCCGCGAGCTTCGAGCCGACCATCGACTACTGCGTCGTCAAGTGGCCGCGCTTCGCCTTCGAGAAGTTCGCCGGCGTCGACCCGACGCTCTCCACGCACATGAAGAGCGTGGGGGAGGCGATGGCGATCGGGCGCACGTTCGGCCAGGCGTTCCTGAAGGCGATGCGCTCGCGCGAGCTCGACACGACGCCCGACCTGTCCGGCTCGACCGAGGAGCTGCTCACGCGCCTCGAGCGCCCCGAGTGGGATCGCTACGACGTGCTGCTCGAGGTCCTCCGGCGCGGGGTCGGCTGCGACGAGGTGCGAGCGCGCAGCGGCATCGACCCGTGGTTCTGCGCCGAGCTGCGCGAGGCGGCCTGCGCGCCCGAGCGCGTCTTCGCCGGCGAGCGGACCTACAAGTCGGTCGACACGTGCGCGGCCGAGTTCCCCGCCCAGACGCCCTACTACTACTCGGGCTGGGAGCGCGCCCGCGCCGACGAGGTCGAGCGCGGCGAGCGCCCGTCGGTCGTCATCCTCGGCAGCGGCCCGAACCGGATCGGCCAGGGGATCGAGTTCGACTACTGCTGCGTGCACGCGGCGATGACCGTCCGCGACAAGGGGCGCGACGCGGTGATGGTCAACTGCAACCCGGAGACCGTCTCCACCGACTACGACACGTCCAACCGGCTGTACTTCGAGCCGCTGACGCTCGAGGACGTGCTCGGCGTCGTCGAGGTCGAGCGCCCGGAGGGCGTCATCGTCCAGTTCGGCGGCCAGACGCCGCTCCGGCTGGCCGCGGGGCTGCGCGACGCCGGCGTGCCGATCCTGGGCACGAGCGTCGAGGCCATCGACGCCGCCGAGGACCGGGGCCGCTTCGGCGCCCTGCTGGCCGAGCTCGGCTACGAGGCGCCGCCCTACGCGACCGCGCACTCCGTCGACGAGGCGCTGCGCGAGGCGCCCGGCGTCGGCTTCCCGCTGCTCGTCCGCCCGTCGTATGTGCTCGGGGGCCGGGCGATGGAGATCGCCTACTCCATCGACGACCTCGCCGACTATCTCGAGCGCACCCGGCCCGCGGGCGAGATCTACCTCGACCGCTTCCTCGAGAACGCGATCGAGGTCGACGTCGACGCGCTGTGCGACGGCGACCGCGTGTGGATCGGCGGGATCATGCAGCACGTCGAGGAGGCCGGCGTGCACTCGGGCGACTCGGCGTGCGCGCTGCCGCCGCACTCGCTGCCCGACGAGTTCATCGCCGAGCTGCGGGCGCAGACCGAGGGCATCGCGCTGGCCGTCGGCGTGGTCGGGCTCATCAACATCCAGTTCGCGGTCGGCGACGACGAGCGCCTGTACGTCATCGAGGCCAATCCGCGCGCCTCGCGCACGGTGCCGTTCGTCAGCAAGGCCATCGGGGTGCCGCTGGCCAAGATGGCCTGCCGGCTCATGCTCGGCGAGACCATCGAGGACCTCGACCTGCCGGCCGACCCGATGCGCGGCGACCACGTCTCGGTCAAGGAGGCGGTCCTGCCGTTCAACCGCTTCAGCGGGACCGACTCGCTGCTCGGGCCCGAGATGCGCTCGACGGGCGAGGTCATGGGGATCGCGCACGACTTTCCGACGGCGTTCGCCAAGGCGCAGGCGGCGGCGGGCTCGGCGCTGCCGCAGGGCGGCACGGCGTTCATCACCGTCACCGACTCCGACAAGCAGGCGGGCGTGGCGATCGCGGCGATGCTCTACGACCTCGGGTTCAAGATCGTCGCCACCCGCGGCACGGCCAAGGCGATCCGGGCGCTCGGGGTGCCCGCGGCGGTGCTCAACAAGATCAACGAGGGCTCGCCGCACGTGGTCGACTGGATCGCGCGCGGCGACGTGGACCTCGTCATCAACACGCCGACCGGCTCGGGCGCGCGCTCGGACGGCTACGAGATCCGCAGCGCCGCGGTGGCCCAGGGGATCCCGTGCATCACGACGCTCTCGGGCGCGCTGGCCGCGGTGCGCGCGATCCGCGCGGCGCGGGCCGGCGAGCCGGAGGTGCTCTCGCTGCAGGAGCTGCACCGCCCCGAGGTGGCCGCGTGACCGCGGACGACGGCATCCGTGCCGATGTGGCCGGCGGCGTCGTGACCCGGGTGCTCGCCCCGCTCGGCCGGCGCCCGTGCGCCGTGACGGCCAACGACGCGGTCGGCGCCTACCGCGTCCTGCGCGTCGCCGACCCCGACGGGCCCGAGCCGTGGCCGGGCCAGTTCTACATGCTCGCCACCGTCGAGGGCTGGGGCGCGGGGGCCGACGAGCGCCCCTACCTGCCGCGCGCGTTCTCGTACCTGCGGGCGGTCGACGGCGAGCTGCACTTCATGCTCGAGGACGTCGGTCCCGGCACGGCGCGCCTGGGCAGCGCCGCGCCCGGTGAGGAGCTGTGGGTGCTCGGCCCGCTCGGCGCGGGCTTCGAGTTCCCCGGCGACGGCCGGTCGCCGCTGCTGTGCGGCGGCGGGGTGGGGGCGGCGCCGCTGGCCGCGCTGCAGGACCGCCTCGGCGTCGCGCCCGCTCTGCTCGGCTTCCGCGACGAGGCGCACGCGCCGGGCGCAGCGCTGCTGCGCGACGTGCGCGTCGCCACCGACGACGGCTCGGTCGGCCATCACGGCTTCGTCACCGAGCTGCTCGCCGAGGAGCTCGACGCAGGCGACGAGGTCGTGGTCTACGCGTGCGGGCCGCCGCCGATGCTCGAGGCCGTGCGGGCGCTGTGCGCCGAGCGCGCGGTGCCCGCGCAGCTCGCGCTCGAGTCCGGCATGGCGTGCGGCTTCGGCGCGTGCTTCGGCTGCGTCGTGCCGACGCGCGACGGCTACGTGCGCCTGTGCGTCGACGGCCCGGTGCTCGCGGCGGATGTGCTGGACCGGGTCGCATGACCGTCGAGTTCTGCGGCCTGACGCTCGAGCACCCGATCGTCAACGGCTCGGGCACCTTCGACGCGATCGCCGCGCGCCGCGCGTTCGGGGACGCCCTCCTCGCCGACTTCCCCTTCGCGGCGTTCGTCTCCAAGACGATCACGCTGCGCCCGCGCGCGGGAAACCCGCCGCCGCGCCTGTTCGAGACGCCCTCCGGCATGCTCAACTCGATCGGCCTGCCCAACAAGGGCCTCGACGGCTACCTGCGCGAGGACCTGCCGAAGCTCGCCGAGCTGCCCGTGCCGCTGATCACCAACGTCATGGGGTCGACGGCCGAGGAGCTCGGCGCGCTCGTCGAGGCGGTCGGCGAGCGCGACGCGGTCGCCGCGGTCGAGCTCAACGTCTCGTGTCCGAACGTGAAGACGGGGCTGGACATCGGGGCGGTGCCCGCCGAGCTCGAGCGCGTCGTGCGCACGGTGCGCCCGCGCACCGCCAAGCCGATCGTCGTCAAGCTCACCCCGAACACCGCGGACGTCCCCGCGTGCGCGCGCGCCGCCGAGGCGGGCGGCGCCGACGCGGTCTCGCTGATCAACACGCTCCGCGGCATGGCCCTGGCGCCCGACGGTGAGGGCCCATGGCTCGGCGGGGGAACCGGCGGCCTGTCCGGCCCGGCCATCCGCGCGGTCGCGCTCGCGCAGGTCGCGGCGGTGGCCGCGGCGACATCGATTCCGATCGTCGGCATGGGCGGCGTCGCGACCGGGAAGCACGCGCAAGACCTGATGCGGGCGGGCGCAACCCTCGTGGCCGTCGGCACCGAGTCATTCCGCGACCCGGCTGCCGGAGCGAGGGTCGCCTGCGAATTGGCGACGCTTCAAAACCCCTGCAAAAGCCCCGAACACCGTCAACCTGCCTAGACAAGCGTCAAGCTGGGGTCGAGGTTCAGGGATTTTTGGCCGGACAGCGCTTGAACGCCCCCTTCCTCTGTGTAGACTCGCCGCCCATGCCGCCGGCCACCAACTCGCCTTCGAAGCAGACGGCGGCCCCCGAGCGGTCGCTGGTCCAACGCATGGACGCGCTCCAGCGCGCGAACCAGATCCGGACGAAGCGCGCGCAGCTCAAGCGCGATCTCAAGGCGGGCCGGCATTCGATCCACTCCCTCCTGCTGCAGCCGCCCGACTACGTCGAGACGGCGAAGGTCGTGGACATGCTGCTGGCCGTCCCGAAGTACGGGCGGGTGAAGGTCGACAAGATCCTGCGCCAGTGCAAGATCTCGCCGAGCAAGACGGTCGGCGGCCTGTCCGAGCGCCAGCGCAACGAGCTGGTCGGCCTGCTCCGCCGATAGCTCGCGTCTTCGTCATCACGGGCCCGTCGGGCGTCGGCAAGGGAACGCTGATCCGTGCGCTGCTGCAGCGCATGCCCGACCTCACGCTGTCGGTCTCGGCCACGACGCGCCGCCCGCGGCCGGGGGAGACGCACGGCGTCGACTACTGGTTTCTGACCGACGAGGAGTTCGACCGGCGCGTCGCCGCCGGCGACTTCGTCGAGTGGGCCGAGTACTCGGGGCGCCGGTACGGCACGCTGCGCTCCGAGCTCGACCGCGTGCTGGCGACCGGGCGCCCGGTCGTGCTGGAGATCGAGGTCCAGGGCGCGCGCCAGGTCCGCAAGGCGATGCCCGAGGCCGTGCAGGTCTTCATCGTCCCGCCGTCGCCCGAGGCGCTGCGCCTGCGCCTCGTCGGCCGCGGCACCGACCCGCCCGACGAGGTCGAGCGGCGCCTGCGCGTCGCCGAGGAGGAGATGGCCGCGCGCGCCGAGTTCGCCCACGTCGTCGTCAACGACCGCCTCGAGGACGCGGTCGAGCGGCTGTCCTCGATCGTCAGTTCCGCCCTCAACTAGACTGGCGATCAATGATCTCCCCTCGCATCGACCGCCTGCTGACGAACGTCGACTCGAACTACGCCAGCGTCATCGTCGCCGCCAAGCGCGCGCGACAGATCAACTCGTACTACCACAACCTCGGAGAGGGGACGTTCGACGAGTTCCCGCCCCCGATGGTCGAGACCGCGTCGAAGAACTACCTCACGATCGCGCTCGAGGAAGTCGCCGCGGGCAAGATCAAGTACTCCTACCGGTAGGCGACCACACAATGGCGCGCGTCCTGCTCGGGGTCTCCGGTGGGATCGCCGCCTACAAGTCGCTCGAGCTGGTCCGGCTCGCCACCGGCGCGGGCCACGCCGTCCGCGTCCTCCAGACGCCGCGCTCGCTGCAGTTCGTCGGCGGGGCCTCGTTCGCCGCGCTGACCGGCGCGCCGGTCCTCGTCGACGAGTTCGAGCGCGACCCGGCGCGCGGGGCCTTCCCCGACCAGG
Source organism: Actinomycetota bacterium (assembly GCA_005888335.1). The sequence goes on along the minus strand of VAWY01000045.1, from coordinate 733 downwards.
CGCCGCCCGACCACGAGCCGCTCAGCCACCTCGAGCTGGTCGCCAACGCCGACGTCTACGTGATCGCGCCGGCCTCGGCCAACACCCTGGCCAAGCTCGCCGCCGGGCTGGCCGACAACCTGGTGACGACCGCGGCGCTGGCCGCGACCTGCCCGGTGATCGTCGCCCCGGCGATGAACCACCACATGTGGCAGCACCCGGCGACGCGGGCCAACGCCGAGACGCTGCGCGCGCGGGGGGTCACGGTGCTCGAGCCGGGCGTCGGCCGCCTGGGGTCCAAGGGCGAGTGGGGCTCGGGGCGGCTGCCCGAGCCGGCCGAGCTGCTGGCGGCGATCGAGGCGGTGGCGCCCGCGACAGGCCCGCTCGAGGGCGTGCGCGTGCTGGTCAGCGCAGGCGGGACGCGCGAGCCGCTCGACGCCGTGCGCTACGTCGGCAACCGCTCGAGCGGTCGCATGGGCTTCGCACTGGCCGACGAGGCCGCCGCGCGCGGCGCAGCCGTGACGGTCGTGGCGGCGAACGTCGGGCTGGCGCGCAACCCGCGCGTGACCTACGTGGAGGTCGAGACGGCGGCGCAGCTGCAGGCGGCCTGCGAGCGCGCGTTCGCGGCCTGCGACGTCCTGCTCATGGCCGCCGCCGTCGCCGACTTCCGCCCGGCCGGCCCCGCCGCCGGGAAGGTCAAGAAGGAGGGGCGCACCGGGATGACCGTCGAGCTCGAGGCGACGCCCGACGTCCT
>VAWY01000044.1:3657-15746 GCA_005888335.1 Actinomycetota bacterium | reverse complement strand
GACCTTCGACGCGTAGGCGCGGTAGTTGGACGCCGACTTGTCGATGCCGTCGTTGCCGGTGACGGTGAAGCCGGCCGCCTTGGCCTGCTGGACGAAGATGCGCGCCAGGCCGCCGCCGTAGGTCTCCTTGTCGTTCGCAAGCGCGGTCTTCTTGCAGCCGTCCTGCTTCATCTGCGTCAGCAGCGCCGCGGACTGGATCTTGTCGCGCGGGACGATGCGCAGGTACGTGCGCTTCTGCGTCGGGTAGTACTTGTCGGGCTCGCCCTTCTCGGTGCCCGGCTCGCTCGTGGTCAGGCCCGGGTACGTGTTGGCCGGGCTGACCTGCGGGATGCTCGCCTGGTTGAGGATCGGGATCGAGATCTTGCTCGCGCCCGAGTTGAACTCGCCGATGTAGTACACCGCGTTGCTGTCCTGGGCGACCTTGCGCGCGTTCTGCGCGGTCTGGCCCGGATCCCAGTTGCCGGCCTGGGCGGTCGAGTCGTCGAGCGACGTGTACTTGATCTTGAAGGCCCCGGCCTTGCCGCCGGCCTGCGACACGGCGAGCTGGATGCCGTTCACCAGCGCGGCTGTCTGGTCCTTGGACGCCCCCTGCAGCGGCAGGCTGGAGTAGATGTCGACGGTCTTGCCGCCGCCACCGCCACCGCCTCCGCCGCTCGACCCACAGGCGGCGAGTCCGAGCGCCAGCGCCAGGACCATGCCGGCGACGGCGATCGTGCGACTGCTCACAGAAAACTCCCTCCAGGGTTGGTTTAGGGGCGGGATCCTAAGCAGAAGCGCCGACGGACGTTACGGTTCAAACGTCGGTGCCTTCGGCCGCGCCCCGACAACGCGACCGCCGCGGACGGTGGCGGTCGTCCAGCGCGCCGGCGCGGTCCGCTGCAGCTGCGCCGCCACCGCGGCCCGGTCGTTGCCGTGCGGCCCCGCCCGGGCGATCGCCGACAGGACCGCTCGCATCGCGTCGTAGCCGAGCAGGGCATCCGTCGCGGCCCGGCGGCCGAAGGTCCGCGCGTACGCCGCCGCGACAGCAGGCGGGGTCTGAGGGTCGGCGACCAGCACCGTGACCGCCGGCCCGCCGGAGCCGAGCGCGCGCGCAAACGCCGGGCCGGCCAGCGCGGAGGGCGCCAGGACGGCGCGCGCGGCGGGCAGCACGCCCGCCGCCCGCGCGGCGGGGCCCGCCTGCGAGGCGGCGAGGACGGCGCACGCGCCGCGCGGGACCGTCGCCGCCCGCGCGAGTCCGGCGCGCCGGGCGCGCGCGCCGGCGGCGCGGACGACGAGCGCGGCGAGCGAGCGGTCCTCGGGCGCCGACCCGGCGAGCACGGCAAGCCTCCGGCAGCCGCGCGCCCGCGCCACCGCCGCGAGCGCCCGCGCCTGGGACGCGTCGTCGCCGACCAGGCGCGAGAACGTCGTCCGCCCGCTCGGGAACAGCGACGGATCGCGCAGGTCGACCGCGGTCGCCGCCGTGCTCAGCAGGCCGACGCCGGCCTCGTTGAGCAGCGGGATCTCGATGCGCGCCTCGCTCGCCGCGAACGCGCCGATGGCCGCGACGGCGCTGGGGTCCTGCGCCACCGTCCGGGCGGCGCGCGCGGCGCTCGTGGCGGTCAGCCGCCCGTCGTCGGTGCTGTCGACCGAGCGGAAGTTGACGGTGATCTTGCCGCCCTGCGCCTGGCCGTTGGCGTCGCGCAGGGCGAGCTTCTCGCCGTCGGCGACGTCGCGGGCCGCCGCCGCGGACGGCCCCTCGAGCGGGAGCACCGAGTAGATCGTGACGGTGTCGCCGCCGGTGCTCGTCGAGTTCGTCGTGTCGCGGCAGCCTGCGGCCCCGAGCGCGGCCGCGGCCAGCAGGCACGCCGCCAGGCGGCGGGTCACCCGGAGCGCTGGCCCGGCAGGTAGACCGAGAGGATCTTGATGCCCGCGGCCACGACGACGATCAGCAGCACGAGCAGCATCCCGTCGAGCGCCTTGACGCCGATCGCCCACAGGACGATCCAGAGGCACAGCGCGAAGGTGGCGGCGGCGGCGAGGTACATGAACGCCGGCGGATGCTAGCGCCCGAGACCGGCGGCGAGCCCCGCCACGACCTCCCCCACCGCCGCGGCGGGATCGCCGCCCTCGGCGGCGGCGCGCACCAGCCGCGACCCGACGATCACGCCGTCGGCGCCTGCGGCCGCCGCCTGGGCCGCCTGCTCGGGCGTCGAGATGCCGAAGCCGAGCGCGACGGGCACCGAGGTGTGCGCGGCCGCGCGCGCGACGATCTCGGCGAACCGGTCGGCCAGCGCCGCCCGCTCCCCCGTGGTGCCGGTCACCGAGACCGTGTAGAGGAAGCCGCGGGCCCGCGCGCCGATCGCCGCCAGGCGCTCGTCGGGCGTGGTCGGGGCGACCAGCGGCACGAGGGCGACGCCCGCCGCGTCGCAGGCGGCGAGCAGCTCGCCGGCCTCCTCGAGCGGCAGGTCGGGCACGATCAGGCCCGCGAGCCCGCGCCGCGCGAGCTCGCCGGCGAGCCGCTCGGCGCCGCGGGCGAGCACGAGGTTGGCGTAGGTCATGAGCACGACCGGGGCGCGGCGGCCGAGCGCCTCCCCCACCTCGAGCACGCCATCGAGCGTCGCGCCCGCGCGCAGCGCCTGCGCGCCGGCGGCCTGGATGACCGGGCCGTCGGCGAGCGGGTCGGAGTACGGGACGCCGAGCTCGAGCAGGTCGGCGCCGTTGTCCAGGCACGCCTCGCCGATCGCCCTCGACGCCTCCAGCGACGGGAAGCCGCCCATCAGGTAGGGCATAAGCGCCGCCGCCTTGCCGTGGCCGGCGAAGGCCGCGGCGATCCGGTCAGCTCCGGGCAAGGACTTCGGCGAGGTCCTTGTCGCCGCGCCCCGACAGGCAGACGAGGTCGAGCTCGGGGTGGGCGGGATCAGACTTCTCCTCCAGAAGCCACGCGATCGCGTGCGCCGACTCGAGCGCCGGGATGATGCCCTCGACCGCCGCCAGCTCGCGGAACGCGTCGAGCGCCTGGTCGTCGGTGACCGCGACGTAGCGCGCGCGGCCGGTGTCGCGCAGCCACGCGTGCTCCGGGCCCGTGCCCGGGTAGTCGAGGCCGGCGGAGATCGAGTGCGCCTCGGTGATCTGGCCCTCGGCGTCCTGCATGACCGCGCTCAGCGAGCCGTGCAGCACGCCGGGGCGCCCGCCCACGGTCAGCGGCGCGCCGTGGCGCCCGCTGTCGAGCCCTTCGCCGGCCGCCTCGACGCCCACGAGCGCGACGTCGGCGTCGTCGACGAACCCGGCGAACATCCCGATCGCGTTCGAGCCGCCCCCGACGCACGCGATCACGCGCGACGGCAGGCGCCCGGTCCGCTCGAGGAGCTGCGCCCGAGCCTCGTCGCCGATCACCCGCTGCAGCTCGCGGACGATGACCGGGTAGGGCGCCGGCCCGACCACGCTGCCGATCACGTAATGGGTCGTCTCGACGTTGGCGACCCAGTCGCGGATCGCGGCGCTGACCGCCTCCTTGAGCGTCATCGCCCCCGCCTCGACCGGCTCGACGCGGGCGCCGAGCAGCTCCATGCGCTCGACGTTGGGCTTCTGGCGGCGCGTGTCCTCGAGGCCCATGTAGACGACGCACTCGAGCCCGAGCAGCGCGCACGCCGTCGCGCTCGCGACTCCGTGCTGGCCCGCGCCCGTCTCGGCGATCACCCGGTGCTTGCCCATGCGCTTGGCGAGCAGCGCCTGGCCGAGCGCGTTGTTGAGCTTGTGCGACCCGGTGTGCATGAGGTCCTCGCGCTTGAGCCAGACGTCGCGCCCCAGCGCGGCGCTCAGCCCCCGGGCGCGGTACAGCGCCGTCGGGCGACCCGCGTAGTCGCGCAGCAGCTCGGCGAGCTCGGCGCGAAAGCCCTCGTCGGCCCACGCCTGCTCCCACGCCCCCTCGAGCTCGCTCAGCGCGGGCATCAGCGTCTCGGGGACGTACTGGCCGCCGTAGCGGCCGAAGCGGTGCGCCAGGCTCATGCGACGACGCCTCGCGGACCGCTCGTGGTCTCCGCGCGGCGCACGGAGGCGTCGCCGACCGCCTCCAGCGCGGCGAAGAACGCCCGCAGCTTCTCCGGGTCCTTGACGGCGGCGCCCGCGACGGTCTCGGCCGTCAGCCCGCCGGCGAGGATCAGCGGCACGTGCGAGCGCCGCGCGCGCACGAGGTCGAGGTCGACCGGCTCGGCGCCCGCGCCCTTGGGCGCGTCGATCAGGTGGTAGTCGACGTCGCGGAACGCGTCGAGCGCCTGGACGTCGCCGCGGTCGCGGACGGCGCGCGCCTTGATCACGCGCGCGCCCGTGCGCCGGTGCGCCTCGCCGCAGTAGGCCGGGCCCTCGTCGCCGTGCAGCTGCAGCAGGGTGAAGCCGATGCGGTCGTGCAGCCGCGCGACCTCGTCGAGCGGCGCGTTGACGAAGACGCCCGCGAGCTCGACGCGGCGCCGCAGCGCCGCGGCGATCCGCTCCGCCTCGGCCGGGCGGCAGCGCCGCGGCGAGCCGGGCGCGAAGATCAGCCCGAGCGCCCAGGCGCCCAGCTCGACGGCGAGCTGGGCGTCCTCGAGGCGGGTCAGGCCGCAGATCTTGACGGCGGGGGCGTCACGCATGACGCCCCCATTGTGTCAACCGCCCGGAACGGTCTGGTCGAGCGAGGCGGGCCGCTTGCCCAGCGTGACCTTGACGTCGCGCTTGGACTTGCCGCTGAGGACCTCGAGCGTCACCTGGTCGCCTGGCTTGTGGTTCTCCACCGCCGTGGCCAGGTCGTCCGACGTCGCCACGTCCTTGCCGTCGACCTTGGTGATGATGTCGCCGCCGATCTGGACGGGCGTGCCGTTGCTCAGCTGCGCCTCGATGTCGCCGCCCTTGATCTTCGCCTTGTCGGCCGGCGAGCCGCGCTGGACGCTCTGCACCAGCGCGCCGTGGTCGACGGGCAGGTCGAGCGCCCGCAGCGAGCGGTCGATGGTCAGCGAGCTCACGCCGAGCCAGGCGCGCTCCACGCGCCCGTTCTCCTTGAGCTGGGGCAGGACCTGGCGCGCGGTGTCGATCGGGACGGCGAACCCGATCCCGACGTTGCCGTTGCCGCTGCCGCCGGTCTCGATCTGCGAGTTGATGCCGATCACCCTCCCGGTCGCGTCGAGCAGCGGGCCGCCCGAGTTGCCGGGGTTGATCGGGGCGTCGGTCTGAAGCACGTTGTCGATGCGGAAGCCGTTGGGCGCCTGGATCTGGCGCTGCTTGGCCGAGATGACGCCGGTCGTCAGCGTGCGGCTCAGCCCGAACGGGTTGCCGATCGCGATCGCCGGGTCGCCGACATGGACGTCCTTGGCGGAGCCGAGCTGGAGCGGGCGCAGCGTCAGCCCGTCGGTGGCGACCTTGAGCAGGGCGAGGTCGGTCGACGTGTCGCGGCCGATGATCTTCGCGTCGACCGTCTTGGAGTCCGAGAACTGGACGGTGACCTTGACCGCGCCCTCGACGACGTGGGCGTTGGTGAGGATGTCGCCGCTCTTGTCGATGACGAAGCCCGAGCCGGTGGCCTCGCCGCGCTGCTCGGTCGGGAACAGGTCGAACGGCGACTGGCTGCGCTGGACGATCTGCGCGCGCACGAACGCGACGCCGGGGGCGTCGCGCCGGTAGATGTCGGCCGGGGTGAGCCCCCTGCCCTCACCGCGAGACGCGGCGGGCGAGGCGGCGATCGGGGCCTGCTGGACCACGGTCGTCGTCTTGTCGGTCCCGCCCACGCCGAGGGCGAGGAGGGCAACCGCGACGATGCCGCCGCCTAGCAGGCCGGAGAAGAGAGGGAGGCGGATCTGTCGCATGCCGAGACTGTGCCCGCCACGCCCGAAGAAGAGCTAAAGCGGGCCTACACCCTCGCTGAAGGGCGGTCGCAGCGCGCGCAGCGCCTCCTCGGGGTCGGGCGCGCGCATGAGCAGCTCGCCGATCAGGACCGCGTCGACGCCGACGCGCTCGAGCTCGTCGACCTGGTCGCGGCTCTCGATCCCGGACTCCGACACCACGGTCTTGCCCGCGGGGACATCGGAGAGCAGGTCGAAGGTGCGCTCGAAGTCGATGCTGAAGTCGGTGAGGTCGCGGTTGTTGATCCCGATGTTGTCGGCGTCGACCTCCAGCGCCGCCTCGAGCTCGGGCTCGTTGTGGACCTCGACGAGGACGTCGAGGTCGATCGCCCGCGCCTCCTCGTAGAGGCGCGCGAGCTCGCGCGGCTCGAGCGCGGCCACGATGAGCAGCACGGCGTCGGCGCCGGCGGCCGCCGACTCGTAGAGCTGGTACGGATCGACGACGAAGTCCTTGCGCAGGATCGGCAGCGCCGTCGTGGCGCGAGCCTCGCGCAGGTCGTCGAGCGCGCCCCCGAAGTGGCGCGGCTCGGTGAGGATCGACAGGGCGGCGGCGCCGCCGCGCTCGTAGGCGCAGACGACGTCGGTGACCGTCGCGCCCTCGCGGATCATCCCGGCCGACGGCGAGCGGCGCTTGTACTCGGCGATGATCGACACGCCCGGCCGCGCGAGCGCCTCCGAGAACGGGCGCTCGTCGCCGCGCGCGGCGACCGCCCGCTCGAGGTTGGCCAGCGGCACCTCGCGGCGGCGGCGCGCGAGGTCCTCGCGCGTGTCGTCGAGGATGCGCTCGAGGACGTTCATGCGGACCACGCCCGTCAGCGGGGCGCAGGACCTCCCGCTGTTGCGTGGTGCCCGGCGGCCAACCGCGTGCTCAGCGCGAGGTAGCGGTCGAGTGCGTTCTGGGCCGACCCGTCGTCGACCGCCCGCGCCCCGACCTCGACCCCCTCGGCGATCGAGCCCGCGCGGCCGGCCGCGTAGATCGCCGCGCCGGCATTGATCAGCGCGAGGTCGCGCTCCGGCCCGGGGTCCCCGCCGAGGATCGCCCGCGTCGTGGCGGCGTTGCGCTCCGGCGTGCCGCCGGCGACGGCCTCGGGCGGGCTGGTGGGCAGGCCCACGTCGCCCGGCTGGACCGTGTAGCCCCGGACGTCGTCTCCCTGCACCTCGACCACGCGCGTCGCGCCGGACGTGCTCATCTCGTCCAGGCCATCCTCGCTGGACACTACCAACGCCCGGTCGACGCCCAGTCGCGCGAGCGCGCCCGCGATCCGCTCGAGCATCGCCGGGTCCGAGACGCCGATGAGCTGGCGGCGCGCCCCGGCGGGGTTGGTCAACGGGCCGAGGAAGTTGAAGATCGTGCGCACGGCGAGCTCCTTGCGCACCGGCACGACGAACCGCGTGGCCTGGTGGTGCGCGGGGGCGAACATGAAGCCGAAGCCGGCGCCGCGGATGCACTCGGCCACCGCCTCGGGCCCCAGGTCGATCCGCGCACCGAGCGCCTCGAGGACGTCGGCGCTCCCGCTCAGCCCGGTCGCGCTGCGGTTCCCGTGCTTGGCCACGGCACACCCGGCGCCGGCGGCGATGAGCGCCGCGGTGGTCGACACGTTGAAGGTCGGGCGCCCGCCGCCGGTGCCGGCCGTGTCGAGCAGGTCGTCGCGGCCGCACTCCACGCGCGCGGCCAGCGCGCGCATCGTGCGCGCCAGCCCGGCCAGCTCGTCCTCGGTCTCGCCCTTGGCCCGCAGGGCGATGAGGAAGCCGGCGATCTGCACCTCGCTGGCCTCGCCGGCCATGATCACCTCGAGCACCTCGGCGGCTTCGTCGGCGGACAGCGAGCGGCCGGAGGACAGCGCGTCGATCGCCTTCGTCAGCAGCGGGTCGGGCACGGGCGCAGAGAGGCTACTTCGCCCAGACGGGTCGCTCGTACGCGATGGCGAAGCCGCAGCGCAGCATGTTGTCCAGCGAGGGGTTCGGGCGGTCGGGCAGGATGCCCGTCTCGGTCGCGATCGCCGTGCAGCCGAGCGCGATCGCGTCGGCGATGCGCCGCGTCATCAGCGCGCCCTGCGCGCCGCGGCGGCGATGGAAGGGCAGCGTCCCCGCCATCCCGAGCCAGCCGACGTCGCCCTCGACGTAGAGCGCGCCGGCGGCCACGAGGGCGTCGTGGTCGAAGGCCCCGTAGGCGCGCCAGCCCGGGCGGCCGAGGAGCGCCGCGCACCAGGGCGCCAGCACGTCGGGCAGGCCGAACGCCGTGGCGACCACGGCGCCGAAGCGGTCGGCCTCATCCTCTGCGAGCTCGCGGATCTCGAGGTTGGTCGGGATCTCGGGCGGCGGCTCGGTGCCGCGCATGACCTTCGCCCACGTCCACTCCGTCTTCAGGCCGCGGGCGGCCAGCCACCCCTCGATCTCGCTCGCCCCGGGCGGCGGCTGCACATAGAAGGCCGAGGCCGGGCGCAGCGCGGCGAGGATCGCATCGATGCCGTCCTCGCTCACCGGCTCGTCGATGCCGAAGGCGAACGCGCGGTTGAAGAACGCGGGCAGCCCGGGCGCGAGCAGGACGGTGGCGCCGCCGATGCGTTCGGCGCCCGCGGCGCGGTCCGGTGGCGCGGCGCGGTAGAGGTCCTCGAGCGCGTCGCGCTCGGCGCGCTCGAGCAGCGGGACCGCGCTGCCCTCACCCATCGAGGAAGTTCGCCAGCAGTCGCCGGCCCTCGTCGGTCAGCACGGACTCGGGGTGGAACTGCACGCCCTCGGCGGGCAGCTCGCGGTGGCGGATCGCCATCACCACGCCGCCGCCGCGAGCGCTGATCTCGAACACCGGCGGCAGCGTGCGCTCCTCGACGACGAGCGAGTGGTAGCGCCCCACGGTCAGCGGCGCGGGCACGTCGCGGAACACCGTGCGCCCGTCGTGATCGATCGTCGTCGTCTTGCCGTGCACCGGCGTCGCGCGCACGACTCGCCCGCCGAAGGCCTGCGCCAGCGACTGGTGGCCGAGGCACACGCCGAGCGTCGGCACGCCCGCCTCGGGAAACCGCCGGACGACCTCGAGGCTGATGCCCGCCTCGTTGGGCGTGCACGGCCCGGGCGAGACGACGACGCGGTCGGGCCGCCGGGCGAGCAGGTCGTCGACCGTCGCGCGGTCGTTGCGCACGACGTCGAGCTCGCAGCCCAGCTCGCCGAGGTACTGGACGAGGTTGTAGGTGAAAGAGTCGTAGTTGTCGATGACGAGGACCTTCATCGCTACGGCCAGTCCGGCTGCTCGCAGGCCAGGGCGACCGCCTCGCGCACGGCGCGCGACTTGGCCACGGACTCGTCGTACTCGTAGGCGGGCTTCGCGTCGGCCACGGTCCCGCCGCCCGCCTGAACGTGTGCGACGCCGTCCTTGACGACCACGGTGCGGATGTGGATGCACGTGTCGAGGTCGCCGGTGTAGCTCAGGTAGCCGATCGCGCCGCCGTAGCCGCCGCGCTTGACCGGCTCGAGCTCGTCGATGATCTGCATCGCGCGCACCTTGGGCGCGCCCGACAGCGTGCCGGCCGGCAGCACCGAGCGCAGCGCGTCCATCGCGCCGACGCCCTCGCGCAGGGTGCCGCTGACGCTCGAGACGATGTGCATGACCGTGGAATAGGTCTCGACGATCATGAAGTCGTCGACCGCGACGCTGCCGTACTCGCACACGCGCCCCAGGTCGTTGCGCCCGAGATCGACGAGCATCACGTGCTCGGCGCGCTCCTTCTCGTCGGCGAGCAGCTCGGCCGCGATCCGCTCGTCGCCGGCGAGGTCCTTGCCGCGCGGGCGCGTGCCGGCGATCGGCCGCGTCGACACGCGCCGGCCGGTGACGGTGAGCAGCGGCTCGGGGCTCGCGCCGGCGACCTGGAAGTCGCCGAAGTCCAGGAAGTACATGTAGGGCGACGGGTTGACCGCGCGCAGGCCGCGGTAGATCGAGAACGCCTCGACCTCGACCGGCGCGCTCCAGCGCTGGGACGGGACGACCTGGAAGGCGTCGCCGGCGTGCACGTACTCGACGATGCGGGCGACCATCGCCTCGAAGCGCTCGCGCGGCATGTTGGGCGTGAACTCGGGCTCGGGGCGCGCCGCGTGCAGCGGCGTCGGCGGCACCGGGCCGGCCAGCGCGCCGCGGACCTCGGCGATCTGCTGCGCGGCGGCGGCGTACGAGCGCTCGATCCGACCTGGCTCGCTTCGCTCGCCGAGGTGCCCGTCGTCGCCCGAGACGTTGGCAAGGATCGTCACGCGGTGCTTGAGGTGGTCGAAGGCGACGATGACGTCGGACAGCATCAGCGCCATGTCGGGCAGGCCGAGGACGTCGGGGTTGGGCTCGCCGAGCGGCTCGACGGTGCGGACGAGGTCGTAGCCGAAGAAGCCGACCGCGCCCCCCGCGAACGGCGGCAGGCCGGGCAGAGGCGTCTGGCGCGAGCGCTCGACGGCGGCGGCCGCGATCGCGTACGGCTCGCCGGGCTCGTCCAGCGACCAGCGGACGACCTCGCGGGGCCGCCAGCCGATGAACGACCACCGGCCGACGCGCTGGCCCTGCTCGGCGGACTCGAGCAGGAACGCGGGCTGGCCGGGCTCGAGCGCGCGCAGCTTCAGGAACGCGCTGACCGGCGTCTCGCAGTCGGCGATGAAGGTGTGACAGACCGGCACGAGGCCGTGCTCGCGGGCGAGGGCACGCACGGTGGCCAGGTCGGGGGCGACCGGCACCGCGTCAACGGCGACGGCCAAGCAGCACCTCCTGGGCCTGGGCCAGCGCGCGGCCGCGGGCGTGCAGCAGCACGGTCAGGTGGAAGAGCACGTCGGCGGCTTCCTGGTCGAGCCGCTCGTCGGACTCGTCGCGGGCCGCGCGCGCGACCTCCTCGGCCTCCTCCTCGACCTTCGCGCCGTTGAGCGTGAGGTCGTCGAGGAGGCGGACGACGTACGAGCCGTCGGGGCGCTCGCTCGCGCGCTCGCCGATGATCCGCTCGAGCGCGGGCAGCGCCTCGTGCGGCGCCGGAGGCTCGAGCTTGCCGCGGTGAAAGCACGTGCGCGCGCCGGTGTGGCACGCAGGCCCGGCCGGCTCGACGAGCGCGAGGACCGCGTCGCCGTCGCAATCGAGGCGCAGCGCCTGGACGGCCTGGGTGTTGCCCGACGTGGCCCCCTTGTGCCACAGCTCCTGCCGCGAGCGGCTGTAGAGGTGCAGCTCGCCGGTCTCCTGCGTGCGGCGCAGGGCCTCCGCGTTCATGTAGGCGAGCGTGAGCACCTCGCCCGAGCGCCAGTCCTGGATCACGCACGGGACGAGGCCGCGCTCGTCGAAGGCGACATCGGCCGGGTCGAGCATGGCCTCGGGATTGTGTCAGCCCAGATGGCTGGTTCCGCGGCCGCCGTGCCCGGATGGCCGTGGATCGCGGATGCCGGGCGCCGCACGCCGGACCGGAACAGTGCCGGCGGCACGGGCCGGTCCGGCGGGTGGCGATCCGGCGCCGCGAGGCGCGGGGGCACCCGAAGCACGGCCGTAGGCCGTCGCAATGGGTCCGGGTGCGGGGGTCGTGGAACCAGCTATCTAGATTCGAAGGCTTGCTCGCCCGCCTCGTCCTCGCCGCGTTCATCGTCGCCCTCGGCTGGGCGGCCGGCGCGGTGGGGCTGCCGTCCTCGTACCTGTTCGCGGCGCTGGTGGCCGGGGTCGCAGCTGCGCTGTGGCGACCCGGGGCGGTCACGGTGCCGGCCGTGGGCTTCACCGCCGCGCAGGCCGTGACAGGCGTCGTCCTCGGGACCTACCTGCGCTCGTCGACGCTGGTCGCCGTCGCCGACGACTGGCTGGCGGTCACGCTCGTCAGCGTGGCGACGCTCGGCGTGACGACGCTGGCCGGAGTCGTGCTCGCGCGCGTGGCGCCGGTCGACCGGGCGACGGCCTCGCTGGGGATGATCGCCGGCGGCGCGTCGGGCATCGTCGCCATGAGCGACGAGCTCGGGGCGGACGACCGGCTCGTCGCCTTCATGCAGTACCTGCGCGTCCTGGTCATCGTCGCGCTGACGCCGCTGATCGCGGGCCTGCTGTTCGGGGCGCACCCCGGCCACGTGCCCGGTGCGGCGCTGCTCGGGACGCCGGGCGGCTGGGCGCTGACCGGGGCGCTCGCCGTCGCCGGCGCGGTGGCCGGGCCGCGGCTGCGGATCCCCGCGGGCGCGCTGCTCGCGCCGCTCGTCCTCGCCGGCGCGGTGACCATCGCCGGCGCCGAGTTCACCGCTCCCGGGCTCGCGCGCGAGGTC
>VAWY01000044.1:0-3532 GCA_005888335.1 Actinomycetota bacterium | reverse complement strand
CTCGATGCTCGACGCCTACCTGGCGACCACGCCCGGCGGCCTGTACGCGATCTTGGCCACCGCGTTCGGCAGCGGCGCCAACACGACGTTCGTGCTCGCGGTCCAGGCGCTGCGGCTGCTCGTGATGGTCCTCGCCGCGCCGCTCGTCGTCCGGGCGCTGTTGCGCGGGAGCGGGCTACCGTCTGAGGCGTGCGAGCAGAGATCAATGTCCTCGGCGTGTCGCTGAAGACCTTCGGCATCTTCTTCGCGCTGAACTTCGTCGCCTGGGGCGCGCTCGTCGCAAGGCGCCTGCGCGAGATGGGCAAGCCGGTCGACTGGGCCTACGAGATGGTCTTCTGGGCGCTCGTCGGCGGCCTGGTCGGCGCGCGCGGCTACTACCTGCTGCAGAACCACCGCTCGCTCAGCCTCGGCGACGTCTTCGGCGGCTCGGGGCTGATCTGGTACGGCGGGCTCGCCGGCGGCGTCGTGACCATCCTGCTGTGGGCGAGACGGCGCGGCTTTTTGTCGCTCGCGCTGCTCGATCTGGCCGGCCCCGGACTGGCGCTCGGCTACGCGATCGGCCCAAGGCGTGGAACGGCCCGTGGGCGATGGGCTACCCGGACGGCACGGTGCCGACGGCGCCCGGCGAGACCGTCCATCCCACGCCGATCTACGAGACGCTGTCCATGGGCCTCGTCGCCTGGATGCTCTGGCAGCTGCGCGACCGCGTCCGGCCCGGGGTCCTCTTCGCCCTCTACCTCGTGTTCGCGGGCGCCGAGCGCTTCCTCGTCGAGTTCCTGCGCCGCAACCGCGACGTCGCCCTCGGGCTGACAGCGGCGCAGCTCGAGTCGGCGGTCCTCTTCGTGGCGGGCGCGGTGTGGCTGGCCGTGGTCGTACGCCGTCACGGGACGGTCACGCTGCGCCCACCGCCGGGAGCGGGCGGCGCCGCGGCCCGCCCGGCCGCGGCCTGACCTGACGGTCAGCCCGGCTCAGCGCTGGAGCAGCACGGCGACCGCCACGGCGGCCACGGCGGCGAGCACGACGAGCGCCCACGGCGTCACCGCGACGGCCGCGACCACGACCAGCGCAACGACGGCGGCGGCGCCGAGCGCGGCCGGCGCCAGGCGGGCGTCGTCGTCGGGCAGCGGGAGATGGTCGACCAGGCCCTGCGCCCCGTAGCCCTGTCCGCAGCACGGGCACTCCCGCGCTGCGGGCCCGACGGCGCACGCGCTGCCGCAATGCGGGCACTGGCGGATCGCCTCTTCGCGGGTCTCGACCACCACGCCTAGGGTCTAGCGCGCGAGGAGGCTCAGCGCAACTGGCGGCCGACCGCGACCATCGCCGCGGCCACCCCGTCGCCGCCCGACCGGCGCACGTCGTGGAGGGCCGCGTGGGCGCGCCGGACGACCGCGACGGGATCGTCGGGGTCGCTGAAGGGGGCTACGCCGATACTGCAGCTCATGTCGACGGCGCTGCGCACGGCGTCGCGGAGATGCCGCGCGACGACGAGCGCCTCGCTCGCCGTGCCGCGCGGGAGCAGGACGCGGAACTCGTCGCTCGTGCGCGCCACGAGGTCGGTCGTCCGCAGCCGGCTGCGCAGCGCGTCGGCCACCGCGCTCAGGACGCCGTCGCCCGCGACCTCACCGAGCTGGGCGTTGAGCGCGCGGAAGCCATCGAGGTCGAGCACGACGACCGCGCCCTCGGCGCCGTAGCGCTGCATCTGCGCGGCGTGCGCCGCGACGGCGGCTTCGAAGCGCGCGCGCGACGGCAGCCCGGTGACCGGGTCGCGGTCGCGCATCGGCAGCTCGCGCAGCTGGACGAAGAGGTGGCCGCCGGCGACGAGCGTCGCGTCGAGCTGCATCCACACGGTGCGCCCGTCGCCGCGCAGGCAGCGGCACTCGAGCGCGAAGGACGGTCCGCGCTGGGAGGTCCAGTCCTCGTCGCGGTCGCCCGGCGGCAGCAGCTCGCGCGCGTCGCGGCCGGCGAGCTCGCGGGGGTCGCGGCCCAGCACGGTGCCGAGCGCGGCGTTCGCGCGCACGATCCGCCCGCGCGGGCCGACGATCACCGTCGGCACGCCGGAGCGCTCGAACGCGGCGACGTAGAGCTCGGCCGGGACGTCGTCGAGGACCTCGGTCATCGCGCCGTGTATCGGCGGGCGCGACAGGCGCGACGATCGGCGGTTCGTCCAGTGGCGCGCTACTCGATGCCGAGGCGGTCGAGGAGCGCGTCGTCGGCGCGCCAGGCGCGCCGCACGCGGACCGACAGGTCGAGGTGCACGCGCGTGCCGAGCTCGCGCTCGAGCTCGCGGCGCGCCGCGGTGCCGATCGCCTTGATCATCCGCCCGCCGTGGCCGATGAGGATCCCCTTCTGCGACTCGGCCTCGACCCAGACGAGCGCGCGGACGACATGGAGATCGTCGCGCGGGTGCTCGACGTCCTCGAGGACGACCTCGACGGAGTGCGGCACCTCCTGGAAGGTGCGGCGCAGCACCTGCTCGCGGATCAGCTCGGCGAGCAGCACGTCGCGCGGCTGGTCCGAGGCCTCCTCCGGCTCGAAGAAGAACGGCCCCTCGGGCAGCAGCGACCCGAGGTGCTCGACGAGCGCGTCGACGCCGCGGCCGGTGCGCGCCGAGACCGGGAAGATGTCGTCGCCCACCTCGAGCTCCGCCGCGGCCTGTAGCGCGAGCACGGTGCGCGGGCGGTCGAGGCGGTCGACCTTGTTGACGGCCACCACGACCGGGACGCCGCGGCCGGCGAGCAGCGACGCGATGAAGCGGTCGCCCGGGCCGACGCCCTGCTCGGCGTCGACGACGAGCAGCGCGGCGTCGCAATCCTCGAGCTCGCGCTCGACGCGGCGCTGCATGCGCGTGGTCAGCGCGTCGCGCGGGCGCTGGACGCCGGGGAGGTCGACGAGCACGAGCTGCCGGTCCGGCGCGCTCGCCACGCCGCGGATCGCGCGGCGCGTGGTCTGCGGCTTGTCGGAGACGATCGCGACCTTGCGCCCGACGATCGCGTTGACGAGCGTCGACTTGCCGACGTTCGGGCGGCCGGCGAGCGCGACGAAGCCCGACCTCGTCGTCATCGGAGGCCCCCGCCCGCGCGAAGCGGCCCCGGCCGCTTCGCGCAAGCGCTGCGCAGCAGCGCCGTCACCAGGACAGGATCTCGCGCTGCAGCGCGAGCATCTCGCCGTCGTCGGCCTCGTGGTCCATGCCCGCGAGGTGCAGCGCGCCGTGGACGACCGCCTCGCGCAGGTCGGCCGTGTGCTCGGGCGCGACGATGACGTCGCCGAGCTCGCGCGGTCCGGCGGCCACGCCGTCTTCGTCGATGGGAAACGACAGCACGTCGGTCGGCGCGTCGCGGCCGCGATGGTCGCGGTTGAGCTGGCGGATCCGCTCGGAGCCGACGAACTCGACGGCGACGTGGCCGTCCTCGATGCCGGCCGAGGCGAGCGCGACGGCGACGAGGCGCTCGACCTCGGCCGCCGCCAGCTCGTCCGGGGGCTCGATCAGTTCGACGTCGAGCAATGGGTCAGGCGGGGCGGCGGTCGGCCGGGC
>VAWY01000084.1 GCA_005888335.1 Actinomycetota bacterium | reverse complement strand
CGTGCCCTGCCGCGCGCCACGTGCGGCGGGCGCGTCCGGCGCGGTGCGGCCCGCCGCTGGGCTGGCGGTCTCCCTGAACTTCAGCAGCGGCAAGGGGCTGTGCCGCCAGCTCGCGCGAGCCCGGAGCAGCGGCGCGCCGCTGATCCGGGACGATCTCGTCTGGGCCGACGTCGAGCCGTCCGAGGGGGAGGACCGCTGGGCGCGCTACGACGCGATCGTCGCCAACGCGGCGCGCTACGGGCTGACCGTGCTGCCGATCATCGACCGCAGCCCGCCGTGGGCGGCCGAGGCGCCCAGCGCCCTGCCTCGCGATCCGGCGACCTACGGCGACTTCTTGGCGAAGGTCGTCGCGCGGTACGGGCCCGACGGCTCGTTCTGGCGGCGGCGGCGGAGCCTGGCGCGGTTCGCGCCGCGGTGGTTCGAGATCTGGAACGAGCCGTACTTCGGCCCGTTCGCCAACCTCCGCCCAGACCCCGGGGAGTACGCGCGCCTCGTCAAGACCGCGGTTGCCGCGGCCCGCAAGGCCAACCCGCGGGCGCGCTTCGCGATCGAGGCGGAGACGACCTTCTGGGACCCCGAGCACCGCCGCGACGTCGACTGGGTCGGCGACATGTACCGCGCGGTGCCCGACCTCGGCGACTACGCCGACGCCGTGGCCGTCCACCCGTACAGCCGCCTGCCGCCCGGCTACACCGGCAACGAGCTCCCCGTCCGCCTGCAGACCAGGCGCCTCGAGCAGGTCCACGCGTCGCTTGCCGCCCACGGCGACGACATCCCGCTGTGGGTCACCGAGATCGGCTGGCCGACGTGCTCGAGCGGACGGTCCTGCGTGTCCGAGGCCGTCCAGGCGCAGGACCTGCGCTCGATGTTCGACCTGGCGCGCCGGCGCTGGCCCTACGTCCACGCGATCTTCGTCTACCGCCTCGACGACCTGCGCGGCAAGGGCGCGGAGAGCTCGTTCGGCCTGCTGCGCGCGGACGGCAGCCCCAAGCGGGGCTGGGAGGCCTTCCGGCGCGAGGCGCGCCGGTGACATCCGGCCAAGCACGGCGTCGGGCCTGGAGGCGTGCCGCCTCTCGCTCGATGCCCACGGCACGATGCGGTCCAGCGCCATTGCCACCGGCGTCGCGCTCGTGGCCCTCGCGAGCCCCGTCGCCGGCGCGCGGGCGGCGATCACGCCCATCGACGGCGACGCCAAGCGCGTCTGCGTCTACAGCGCGCACCGCCAGAGCGTCCTGCGCGAGTTCGAGCGCCTGGTCGGCCGCGACGTCGACTGCGTGCTCGTCTACAACGACGCGGCGCCCGACTGGGCCGGATGGGAGTCCCCGTGGTACCTCACGCACCGCGATCCCGACCTCAACTGGTCGGGCTGGGCCACGGCGGCCGGCCATGACCGCCAGCTGATCATCACGCAGAACCTCTTCCCCGCCTCGGAGAACACGAAGGACTGGCGCCAGGCCGGCGCGCGCGGCGACTACGACGAGCACGCTCGCACGCTGGCGCGCAACCTCGTCGCCGCCGGCGTCGGCAGCGCGGTGATCCGCCTGGCGCACGAGGCCAACGGCGACTGGTACCCGGACTCGATCGGCAGCACCGACGCCGAGTTCGACCTCTGGCGGCAGTTCTGGCGGCGCACCGTGCTCGCGATGCGGTCGGTGCCGGGCGCGAACTTCCGCTTCGACTGGTGCGTCAACGGCGGCTACCGGGCGATCCCGCTCGACAAGTACTACCCCGGCGACGACGTCGTCGACTTCGTTGGCATCGACGCGTACGACGCAGGCGTGCCCGCCGGCGTCGACCGGTGGAACGCGGTCTACAACCGCCGCAGCGGCATCCGCGAGGTGCTCGCGTTCGCGAAGGCGCACGGCAAGCCGCTGAGCATCCCCGAGTGGGGCGTCGGGCCGGCGAACGTCGCCTTCGCCGGCGGTGACAACCCCACCTACGTCAACGGGATCGCCTCCGTGGTCGAGCGCAATCCCGTCGCCTACCAGTCGTACTTCTACGCCCACGACTGGGCGACGCAGCTCGCGACGGGCCCCTTGAGCCTGGCGGCGTATCGGGCGCACTTCGGCGCTGACGCAGGGGCCGAGCCCGCCGGTCTCGCCGCTCCTGCGGGCACCAACGGCGACGCCGTTCCGGCCGCTTCGCCGGCTCCCGTCGCCGGCGCTCCGCTGCCGACCACCGCGGCAAGCCCAAGGCGACGAAGCCCGCCCGCAGGCGAGCGCCACGGCGCCGGGTTCGCGCCATCCGCCGGTCCCCGTCGCGCCGCGCGGCTACCCTCGGCCGTCGCTGACCCCCACCGGCTCGCGGGAGAGCCGGCTGCTCCGTCGTCCCGCGGCGCGGCCCTCGTCAAGGACCCATGAACGCCCGAAAGATCGTCGGAAGCGTCTTCTTCAACTACCTCGGCTCGATCTGCGTCTCGCTGACCGGTTTCGTCGCGACGCCGATCCTGCTCCACAGCCTCGGCAAGGGCAGCTTCGGCGCGTGGGCCCTGATCGGCGCGATCATGGGCTACGCCTCGCTGCTCGACCTCGGCATCGGGCTGACCGTCATGCGGATGGTCGCGCAGCGCGCCCACCTCAGCGACCGGCACGAGCTCAACAGGATCGCCAGCACCGGGCTCGTGATGTACAGCGCGATCGGCCTGGTCGCGCTCGCCGCCGGCGCCGCGGCCGCGCCGTTCGTGGGGCACGCGTTCAACCTGTCCGGCCCGCACCTCGGCGAGTTCACCACCGCCTTCGTGATCATGGTGGCGACGATCGGCCTGACCTTCCCGGCCGGCCTCTACACCGGGATCAACCAGGGGTTCGGGCACTACGCCCAGCAGAACGTGATCGTCATCGTCCAGTCGCTGGCGGCCACCGCCATCGCGGTCGTCGTCGTCAAGCTCGGCGGTGGTCTCGTCAGCCTGGCGATCGTGAACTTCTCGGTCGCCGCCGCGGCCTTCGCGGCGAAGATCGCGTATGCCGCCCGGGCCTTCCGCATCGTGCCGTCTCCGCGGCGCTTCGACCGCCGCGTCGCCCGAACCGTCATCGGCGTGAGCGCGTGGATGTTCGTCGTCAACGTCGCGGCGAGGGTGATCTGGGACGTCGACGCGATCGTCGTCGGGGCCGTCCTCAGCACCGTCGCGGTCGCCCAGTACGCGGTCGCGCTGGGACCCGCCACGGCGATCCGCCGGCTCACCGACCAGTTCAACTCCGTCTCGCTCACCGCCGCCTCGTCGCTGCACGCGCAGGGCCAGCACGAGGGGCTCCGGCGCCTGCTCATCGAGGCCACGCGGGTCGTGACGCTCTTCGTCTGCCCGTTCCTCGTCCTGTTCGCGGTCTGGGGGACGGACTTCCTGCGGTTGTGGGTCGGCCCCAGCCTCGAGGGCTCGGCGGCGACGCTCGTGGCGCTCGTCTTCGGCATCCTCGCCCTCTCGGTCCAGGCCACGGCGACGCAGGTGCTGCTCGCGCTCGGGCGCCAGCGGATCATGTCGGTCGCCGCCGTGCTGGAGGCGTGCGTCAACCTGACGCTGAGCATCGTCCTCGCCCACCACATCGGCATCCTCGGCGTGGCCCTGGGGACGACGATCCCGACCAGCGTCGCCGCCTTCGGCTTCTACATCCCGTATGCGGCGCGCCTCGTCGGCCTGCCGCTGCAGCGGATCTACCGGCGGCTCGTGCTGCCCGTCGCGATCAGCGCGCTCGCGTACGGCGCGCTGCGGTGGGCGCCGGCCGACGTCGAGTTCGGCTCGCTCGTCGAGTTCATGTGCTTCGCGGGCGCCTTCGTCGGCGTCCTGATCGTCGCCGCCCTGCTGCTCGACCGCGAGGAGCGAGGCACCTACCTCCAGCTTGCGCACTCCGTCGGCCGCCGCGTCCTGCGGGCACCGGCGTGAGAGCGCCGCTGGTCAGCTTCGTCGTCCTCAACTGGCGCAACGAGGCGTCGACGCGCGGCTGCATCGAGACGATCCTGCGCCAGCGCCGCGACGTGGAGAAGGAGATCGTCGTCGTCGACAACGAGAGCACCGCCGAGACCCGAGCGCGGCTCGCGGGCGGGCGGTGGCGCCTGATCGCGCTGGACGAGAACCGCGGGTTCACCGGCGGCATGAACGCGGGGGCCGCGGCGACGCGGGGGAGCTTCGTCGCGCTGCTCAACAACGATCTGCGCCTCGCCGACGACTGGCTGGATCGCGGGCTCGAGGCGATGAGCGACGACGGCGTCGGCATCGTGGGCGGGCGCTCCGGCCACACCATTCCCCGTGTCGACCCCGATGCCGGCTTCACGCAGCTGCTCGACGTGGAGGTGCGCCGCGGCCAGGTGGCGTCGGTCGACGGCAGCCACCTGCTCATCCGCCGCGCGGCCTGGGAGGAGCTGGGCGGCCTCGACGACGACTTCTTCGCCTACTACGAGGAGGCGGACCTCTGCGCCCGGGCCCTGGCCGCGGGCTGGGGCGTCTTCTACGAGCCCGCCATGCGCGTCTGGCACAAGCGCGGGATGAGCTCGGACCGCATCCCCGTGCGCCGCAGCTACCTCGCCAAGCGCAACCGCCTGATCTGGATCGCCAAACATTTTCCGCGTGGGCGCTGGCGCCGGATGACCGCGAGCGCCGTCGCCGAGTACCTGGGCGGGGCGATCAGGCCCCGGGCAGACCGCGCTGAGCGCCTCGCCGGCCTCTGGGCGGCCGCGTGGTGGGCGACCCACCAGCGCTGGCTGGGCGCGAAGCGAAGGCGCGCCATCGCCGCGGGGCAGCACGACGAGGCCTACGTCGAGCGGCTGCGCCGGCTCTACACGCCCGCCCCGGTCGCGGCGGCGCTGCTCGCCCCGGCGCCCGAGCGCTGAACGAAGGCGAGCAGCGGATCCGCGTCCGCCGGCGTCACGAGCGAGGCCAGCTGGCGGGGCGCGAGCGCTCGCACGCGGTCGCGGCGCCCGGGTTCCAGCGCCCGCGCGATGCCGCTCGCGATCGAGGCGGCGTCGTCGACGTCCACGTAGACCACCGCGTCGCCGCCCACCTCGCGCAGCGATCCGCGCGTCCCGCTGACCACCGGCGTCCCGGCGCCGAGCGCCTCCAGCACGGGAAGGCCGAAGCCCTCCCACGACGACGGATAGACCATCGCCCCCGCGTGCGCCGTCGCGGCGAGCTTGGTCGCCTCGTCGACGTAGCCGGGCATCCGGACCGCGGCCTCGATGCCCAGCCGCTGGGCGACCGGCAGGTAGGGCTCGTAGCCGCGCCCCATCAGGACGAGGTCATGGTCGCCGCCGTCGCGCCGGTAGAGCCTGAACGCCTCGAGGAGGCGGCCCACGTTCTTGCGGGGGTCGAGCCCGCCGTTGTAGAGCAGGAACCGGCGCGGCCAGCCCGACGGCAGCTCGGGCACGTCGCTCGCCGCGGGCGCCCCGGTCAGGGGCGGATAGCGCACCCCGACGCGCCGGTGCCGGGCCCAGCGCCGGACGTCGTCGGCCGTCGCCTGCGACGGCGTGACGATCAGCGCCGCGCGCGGCAGGGCGATCAGGGTCGACAGCAGGTACTTGACCGCCCACGCCGGCCGCGAGAGGAGATACATCCGCGGCATGCGCAGCGGGATCAGGTCGTGGACGATCAGCACGAGCCGCGTGGCCCCGACCGGTGCGAGCGGCAGCCCGTAGTTGGCGCCGGCGATGTGGACGGCGTGCCCGCGGCGGCGCAGATAGCGCGGCAGCGTCCACTGCTCCCACAGGAAGCCGCTGCGCCCCTCGAGCACGACGACCGCCGCGCCGGGATAGTCCTCGCGCAGCCGGTCGCCGTGGTCGGCCGCGTCGGTGAGCAGCGTCACCCTCGCGTCGTGGTCGAGCAACTGCCGGATGACGCCGGCCACGTACACGGAGATCCCGATCCCCGGGCGTTGGAGGTAGCGGGCGTCGACCGAGACGTCAACGTCTGTGATGCTCGCCGTCACTTGGTCTCGGTGCGGAGTCCGGCCGGAAGCCCGGCGTGGGGCGCTGAGGGTAGCTATCGCCGCGGGCCAGCCGCCATCATGCGCCCAGCCGCCGCCGCTCGAGCGCCCACCAGAGCTCGATGAGGTCCGACGGCTGGCGCAGGCTCGCGCCCGTGCTCTCCTCGAAGCGGTGCAGGCGGTGGCGCAGCGTGTTCGGGTGCACGTGCAGCGCCCGCGCGGTCTCCTCGACGCGCATGCCCTGGTCGAACCACGTGCGCAGCGTGGTCTCGAGCTCGGCGCCGAGGCGGCCCAGGTCGGCGAGCGGGTCCAGGTAGCGGGCGGCGAAGGCCTCGCCCAGCGCCTCGTCGACGAGGACGGCGGGCCGGATCGACAGGTCCGAGAGCGAGAAGACGCCCTCCTGGCCGAAGGCCAGCGCGGTCTGCAGCGCGCGGCAGGCGAGCGCGAAGGCGCCCGCCAGCGATGCCAGCCGCGCGGGCGGGCCGATCCCGGCGACCACCCCGGCGATGGGCGTCGGCGGGCGCAGCGCGATGCCGACGAGGTCGTGGTCGAGCGCCGTCACGAGGCCTCCGTCGCCGGCCAGCCCCAGCGCCACGCGGCGCGGGAGCGGCCGCGGATCGCCGTTGGCCGTGCGCGCCCGGAACGGGATGTAGTCGCGCTCGGTGTCGAGGCCGTAGGCCGAGCCCTCGCTCCGCAGGTCGGCCGCGTCGGCGGTCCCCTGGACGACCGCGAGCACGAACGCGTCGCGGCGCTGCTGGTCCTCGCGCGCGTGCTCGAGCTCGACCTCGCGGTGCGCGGTGGCGACGACGTCCATCACGGCGTCGGCCCACAGCCACAGCGTCTCGGAGAAGGCCAGCACGCTCGCCACGTCGGCGCTGCGCTCGCGGGCCAGCTCGCCGAAGCGCGACCACAGCGCGCTCACCGTGACGCGATAGGCGTGCAGCACCGCGTCGACCGTCAGCCCCTGCTCGGCGCGCTCGCGCCCGATGGCCGCCGCGCCCTCGAGCTCGTCGTCCGTCGGCGCGCGCAGCTCCCGCAGCGCGGCCAGCGCGCGCCGGACGTTGCCGCGGATCGCCCCCTGGAGCGTCTCGACCGGCAGCCGGCGGAAGTCGGGGATCTCGGCGCGGATGCGCTCGGCGATCCCCGCGACGAGCGCGTCGAGCTCGGACTCGATGTCGGAGACCAGCCCGCCGACGACGCGCGGGGTCACCCGCTCCGAGCCCGGCGTCGTCGTCGCCACTCGCGGCCTCCTCGTTCGCTTCGCCCGACTGTAACGCCGCCGGCGGCGAGGCGGCTACGCGAGCGCGGCGGCGGGCGGACGCCCGTGGGCGGCCGGCGTGAGCACCGCCGCGACGGCGACGAGCGCGAACGCGGCGACCTGCACGACGACGAGCAGCGCGTCGCTCGCGAGCGCGTCGCCGAAGACGAGGATGCCACCGAGGATGCACGTGACGTTGGCGCCGGTCGACGTGCACGCGATCACCGGGACCGCGTCGCCCTGCTGGAAGCCGCGCGCCGATGTCAGGAACGCGAGCACCGCCGCAACGCCGGCGACGATCACCCACGGCGAGGTGGCGATCGCCAGCGGACCGTGGGCGGCGACGCCGGTGAGCGCCTTGACCGCCACGTCGGAGACGCCGAAGAGCGTGCCCGCCGCCGCGCCCAGCGCCGCGCCGTGGTGGTGCCTCGGCGCGCCGAAGCGCGGCGCCGCGACGAGGGCCGACCCGATGACGAGCATGCCGGCCTCGAAGGCGAGCAGCGCGGGCCACGCGAAGGCGGAGTCCGAGCCGTGGTGGCGGGGCAGCGTGACGACGAGCAGGACGAGCCCCGCCGCCGTCATGGCGACGCCGAGCCACTGGCGCCGCGAGACCGTGCAGCCGAAGAGCGCGCCGCCGAACACCGCGAGCATGACGACGCCGGTCGAGAGCACCGCCTGGACGACCGACAGCGGCGCCAGGCCGAGCGCGGCGACGTGCAGCAGCCACGCGCAGCCGGTCACGGCCATGCCGATCGCGAACCAGCGCGAGCCGATCAGCGCCCGCGCGCTGCGCAGCGGGCGCCGGAGGTCGATGGACGGGATCGCGTTGGCGCCGCGGTGCTTGCAGAGGAAACCGAGTTGTGTGAGGGCCGCGCAGACCAGCGCCAGCCCGAGTCCGAGGTTCAGCGTCATCCCACGGGAGGATGCCCGCCGGGGCGGCCGGCCGCATCGGACCGCTGTCCAACGTTCGCGCGCGCCTATTGGGAGTTCTGACAACCGCCGAGCAGCAGCTCGACGCGCGCCGCCCGCTCGATCGCCGGCCGGCGCCGCCACCACTTGGACTGCAAGATGTCGGCCAGGAGCCTGGCGCGGATCGCCGTGGCGGTGCGCTCCCGGCCGAGGTCCCGCTCCAGCCGGTCGAGCTGGCGCTCCAGATCGGCCCGCAGCTCGAGCGCCTCCCCGAGCCTGCGGCGGTGCTCGGCGACCTCGCCGTCGGCGATCCCGCGGGCACGGTTGGCCTCGGCGAGGGCCCGCGACATCGCGCCGATCGCGCTCTTCAGGCGCTCGACATCCTTGCGCAGCTCGCCGACCTCGCCGGCCGACACCGGTCGCATGGTTTGAAGCACGGCCGTGGACATCGCTGGTCAGCTCCTCGGGTCAAACGGACGTACCCCCCTTCGGCCAGTTAACCAGCACATCGGGCTGCGTCAAGCGCGGTGAGGATCTCGCCGATCTCCGTTTACAACGGTGCGCCTTCGGACTAGCGTCGGCGGTGTTCCCTCGGGACGTGCCGCAGTGCAGCTGCCTTCTCAGATCACGCGGGAGGTTGTCGGCCGGCGACGGGAGCTTCGGCTCCTGCTCACCGCCGTCGAGCGGGGCAAGGCCGTCCTGCTGGTCGGGCTGCCCGGCGTCTCGAAGACCACGATCGTGCGCGCGGTCGCCGCCCACCTCGGTGGCGGGACCGACAGCGTCGTGGACGTCACCGGCGACGAGCAGATGACCGCCCACGGCCTGGTCGGCACGTTCGACCCGCCGCTGGTCCTCAAGGACGGCTACCGGTCCGAGCACTTCGTCCCCGGACCGCTCGCGCGCGCGATGACCGCGGGCGGGATCCTCTACCTCGAGGAGCTCAACCGGGCCCCCAGCGGCGCCCTCAACGTCCTGATGACCGCGCTCTCGGAGCGCTACCTCGAGGTCCCGCGCCTCGGTCGCGTGGACGCGGCGGCGGGCTTCACGGTGATCGGCGCCGCCAACCCGCTCGACGACGTCGGCACCGCCCGCCTGTCGCGCGGGCTGGCCGACCGCTTCCTGCTCCTGCCGCTGGACTACCAGCCGCGCGACGAGGAGATCGAGATCGT
Organism: Actinomycetota bacterium; assembly: GCA_005888335.1. The sequence goes on along the minus strand of VAWY01000084.1, from coordinate 7,685 downwards.
GCGCCGGCGCTGCGGCACGACGCGGGCGGGGTTCCACCCGTTCGCCGTCGACGTCGCCCGCGAGTCGCGCGGCCACCCGGACCTGCGCCACGGCGCGTCGGTCCGCGGGGCGATCGACATGGTCGACCTCCTCGCCGGCTGGGCGGGCGACGAGCTGGACCTCGAGACGCTGCGCTACCTGGGCTGCACCGCCTACGGCGGCAAGCTGCGCGTCAGGCCGGCGGCGAGCCGGTCGGCGTGCGAGATCGTCGACGAGCTGATCGACGCGGTGCTGCGCCGCGACTACGCGGGCAGCTTCGAGGCGCTGCTCGAGCACGCCGCGGCGGCCCCGGCCGGCCAGCCCGCCCACGTCGAGGGCGAAGACCGCGCGACCATCGGCGAGGAGGGCGAGGCCGCCCTCGCCGGCGGGGGCGATCGGCAGCCCGAGCCCTCGCGCGAGCCCGACGAGATCCCGGGGCTCTCGCGGCCCGGCGGCGGGGCGGAGCCGGGCGAGTCGCGCTCGGTGCCGATGGTCGAGCGCGACCGGCCGTCCCCGGGCGCCGGCCGTCCCATCGACCTCACCGACCACCGCGAGTTCCACATGCGCGACCCCGACGCCGTGCTGCGCGAGGCGCGCGAGCTGGTCCTGCGCATCCGCAGCGGCGTCCACGCGCCGGTCGGGCACGCCGGGCCCGTCCTGCAGAGCGAGCCGTGGCGGCCGGACACCTCCGGGCAGCTCGACGTCGCCGCCACGATCGACGCCTTCGTCGCGACGGCGGGCGCCCTGGAGCGCGACGACTTCCGGCTCCTGACCCGCGGACGCCACGTGCGCAACTACGTCATCCTCGTCGACCACTCGGGCTCCATGGTCGGACCCAAGCTCGAGCTGGGAGCGACCATGGCCGCGGCGCTGGCCCAGCTGTCGGCGGCCGGGCGCGCCGACTACGCGGTCATCGCCTTCGACGAGGAGCTCAAGCACGTCAAGGCGCTCGGCGAGCCCAGCGACGTGGAGGAGGTCGTCGACCGGATCCTGCGCCTGCCGGAGGGACGGGCGACCGATCTGGGTGCCGCCCTGCGCGCGGCCGCCGAGGCGGCCGAGGCGCTGCCCGACGCCACCGACGTGATCCTCATCAGCGACTGCATGCCCACGCGCGGGCTCAAGACGTTCGCGAGCCTGGCGCGTGCCGCGGCGAAGATCCCCTCGCTCTACATCTGCTTCACCGAGGAGCGCACGGCGGCGATCCGCATGTACCACGAGGAGCGCCACCTGGACCTCTACGAGTGGTGGGCGCGCCAGTGGGTCGGAGATGCGCGGTTCAAACGATTCAGCGACTTCGAGGACATCGACGAGGTCGTCGACCTGCTCTCGGCGGAGCCGAACCCGGACGGCCTGTGAGGGCCCGGGAGGACGATGCGATGACCAAGCTTCCACTCCAGCTCGACGTCAACGGCGTGCCCTACGACGTCCTGGTCGAGCCCGATCGCTCGCTGGCCGACGTCCTGCGCGACGACCTGGGGCTGACCGGCACCAAGCGCGCCTGCAACGAGGGCGAGTGCGCGTCTTGCGCGGTGCACCTCGACGGCGAGGTGGTCAACTCGTGCCTCGTCCTCGCCGTCCAGGCCGCCGGGCACCGCGTCACCACCATCGAGGGCCTGAGCGTCAACGGCGAGCTCGATCCGGTCCAGCGCGCCTTCGCCGAGCACTTCGCCTCGCAGTGCGGCTACTGCACGCCGGGGATGATCATGACCGCCAAGGCGCTGCTGGCGGAGAACCCGAAGCCGACCGAGGACGAGGTGCGCCAGGCGATCCGCGGCAACCTGTGCCGCTGCACGGGCTACGCGAAGATCGTCGACGCGATCATGGCCGCCTCCGGGCAGCTGAAGGTGCGCGAGTACCGGCCGTCGGCGCATCGGGTCGTCGGCAAGGCGCTGCCTCGCACCGACTCCCTGGAGAAGGTCACGGGCAAGGCGCCCTACGCGTACGACATGCACCTGCCCGCGATGGTCTACGGCGAGATCCTGCGCAGCCCGGTGCCCCACGCGCGCGTGGTGAAGATCGACACCTCGGCGGCGGAGGCCATCCCCGGCGTGCTGGCCGTCTACACGCAGAAGGACATGCCGCAGGCCAAGTTCGGCGCGTTCGTCCAGGACGAGACCGCGCTGGCCGACGGCCTCGTTCGCTACCAGGGCGAGGGGGTCGCCGCGGTCATCGCGCTCGACGAGGCCACCGCGCTGCGGGGCCTCGAGGCCATCGACGTCGACTACGACCCGCTGCCCGGCGTCTTCGACCCCGAGGCGGCCATGGCCGAGGGCGCGCCGCAGCTCCACGACGGCGCCGAGCGCAACGTGGCCGCGCACAACCGCGTCATCGCCGGCGACATCGACGCCGGCTTCGCCGAGGCCGACCACGTCTTCGAGGACCGCTTCGTCACGAGCCGCCAGTGCCACACGTGCATGGAGCCCCACGCGGTCGTCGCCGACTACGACGCCTCGGGCCGCGTGACGCTGCACATGTCCAGCCAGTCGACGTTCTTCGACCGCTTCGGGCTGATGGGCATCTTCGGCCTGCCCGCCAACAAGATCCGCATCATCTCGCCCTACCTCGGCGGCGGCTTCGGCTCGAAGTCCGAGCCGCACTCGATCTACGTCGTCGCGATCCAGGCGTCGATGAAGCTCGGCCGCCCAGTGAAGATGTTCCACTCACGCGACGAGGAGTTCACGTCCAGCCGCACCCGGCACCCGGAGATCATCGACATCAAGACGGGGGTCAAGGCGGACGGGACGATCACCGCGCGCTCGGCGCGGGTCATCCTCGACAACGGCGCCTACACGTCCTACGGGCCGGGCGTCTCGCTCACCCAGTCGATGCTGGGCGGCGCCGTCTACCGCATCCCCGCCTACCGCTACGACGGCTACACCGTCTACACGAACACCCCGTTCGGCGGCGCGTTCCGCGGCTTCGGCAGCCCGCAGTTCACCTTCGCCGCCGAGTGCCACACCGACATGATCGCCGAGCGGCTCGGGATGGATCCCGTCGAGTTCCGCCTGAAGAACCTCTCGCGGCCCGGCGACAAGGCGATCTCCGGCCCCACGCTGACCAGCTGCGGGATCGTCGACTGCCTCGCCAAGGCCGCCGAGGAGATCGGCTGGAAGGACAAGCACGGCAACGGCGAGCCCGGCCACGGCGTCGGGGTCGCGTGCGGGGTGCACTTCACGAGCGGGAAGTTCCATCCGAACCTCAACGCGGACTTCTGCGCGGCCGGCGTGAAGGTCAACGAGGACGGCTCGGTGTCGCTGCTGATCGGGGCCACCGAGATGGGGACCGGCGCGGCGACGACGGCGACCGCGCAGATCTGCGCCGAGGAGCTCGGCGTCGAGCTCGACGACGTCGACGTCGTCACCTCGGACTCCGAGACGATCCCCGCCGACTTCGGCACCTACGGAAGCCGCGTGACCACGCTGGCCGGCAACGCGGTGCGCGACGCCTGCCGGCAGGTGCGCGAGCAGCTGCTGCGCGTCGCGGGCGAGGCGCTCGACGCCGCCCCCGACGAGCTCGAGCTGCGCGACCGCAAGGTCGTCGTGACCGCCGACCCGGAGCGCTCGCTGGCGCTGGGCGACGTCGTGCAGTCGAGCATCTTCCGCGACCGCGACGGGCGCCAGATCATGGCCCAGGCGCACTTCGACGCCCCGTGCGACCTGCCCGACCCGGAGACGGGCGTGGGCGACTTCGCGATGAGCTACAGCTTCGGCGCGCACGCCGTCGAGGTGGAGGTCGACGAGGAGACCGGACGCGTGCGCGTGGTCGACTTCGTCGCCGCCACCGACTGCGGCAACGTGATCAACCCCGCGCTGGCCGAGTCGCAGGTCGAGGGCGGCGCCGCCCAGGGCATCGGCTACGGCCTGCTCGAGGACCTCGTCTGCGAGGACGGGCAGGTCCTCAACCCGCACTTCTCGACCTACCGGATCCCGACGGCGACCGAGATGCCGCCCGTGCGCTCGTACTGGGTCGAGACCGACGACCCGCGCGGCCCCTACGGCGCGAAGGGGCTGGGCGAGATGGGCCTGGTGCCGACGGCCGCCGCCATCGCCAACGCCGTCTACGCCGCCACCGGAGCCCGGGTGACGCGCATCCCGCTCACCCCCGAGCGGGTCCTCAACGCCATCGACGCCGTCCACACCGAGGCGGGGAGCCAGTCATGAACTACGCCGAGCCCACCACCGTCGACGAGGCGCTCGACGTCCTCGCCGAGCACGGAGACGACGCCAAGGTCATCGCCGGCGGCCAGTCGCTGCTCATCCTGATGCGCGAGGGCTTCGTGCGGCCCGAGCTGCTCGTGGGGCTCTCGGGCATCCCGGCGCTGCGCGAGCTCGAGATCGATGGGGCCGCGCGCGTCGGCGCGATGGTGACGCACGCCGAGGTCGGGCGCGACGACCGCATCGCCGAGCGCTGGCCGCTGCTGGGCACTGCCGAGCGTTCCGTGTCGACCGTCCAGGTGCGCAACCGCGGAACGCTGGGCGGAAGCGTCGCCCACGCGTTCCCGACGGCCGACGCGCCGGCCGCGCTGATCGCCGGCGACGCGCGCGTCGCGCTCGCCAGCAAGCGCGGCGGGAGCCGCGAGGTGGCCGCGGAGGAGTTCTTCGTCGGGGTCATGGAGACCGTCGCCGAGCCCGACGAGCTCGTCACCGCGATCACCCTTCCGCCGCAGCCCGACGGCGCGCGCTGGGCGTACGTGAAGTACGCGATCCGCCCGCTGGACTTCGCGATCGTCGGTGTCGCCGCCCGCGTGGTGCTCGCGGGGGACGGCACGATCGCCGAGGCGCGGATCGGGCTCAACGGCGCGGCCAACCACACGCTGCGGGCGACCGACGCCGAGGCGGCCCTGACCGGGCGCGAGCCGACGCCCGAGGTGCTCGCGCAGGCGGGCCGGGCGGCCGCCGCGCAGTCCAAGCCGCTGGCCGACGTCGACGGCACGGAGGACTACAAGCGACGCGTCGTGGGGGTCTACACGACCCGCGCGCTCCAGCAGGCGCTCGGCTAGCGGAGGACGGTGGGTCAGGTGGGCACGATGGACTTCAACGCGGACCTCGGGGAGAGCCTCGGGCTGTGGCGGATCGGCGCGGACGACGAGCTCATGCGCGTCATCTCGTCGGCCAACGTGGCCTGCGGCTTCCACGCCGGGGACCCGAACACGATGCGCGCGGCGGTGACCAGCGCCGCGCGCCACGGCGTGGCGATCGGCGCGCATCCCGGGTTGCCCGACCGGCTGGGCTTCGGCCGGCGCCGCATGGACGTCGCGCCGGGCGACGTGCGCAACTACGTCGTCTATCAGGGCGGGGCCCTGGTGGCCTTTCTCGGGGCGGCCGGCGTGTCGCTGCACCACGTCAAGCCGCACGGCGCGCTGTACATGATGGCGCTCGACGACGCGCACGTGGCCCGGGCGATCGTCGAGGCGACGGCGGAGCTCGGCGACGCCCTGCCCGTCTACACGCTGGCCGGCGGCGAGCTGTGGGACGCCGCCCACGCGGCGGGCGTGCCGGCGGTCGCCGAGTTCTTCGCGGACCGGCCGATCCGCCGGGACGGCACGGTCGTCATGTTCGGCTGGCAGGAGCACTTCGACGCCGCGCCGGACACCGTGGCCGATCGCGTCCGCAGCCTGGTGACCACGGGCGCGGTGGCCTCGCTGGAAGGCGATCCGGTCACCGTGACGGCGGCGACGATCTGCGTGCATTCCGACACCCCGGGCGCCGGCGACATCGGGGTCGCGGTCAAGGCGGCGATCGAGGCCGCCGGCGCGACGATCAGCAGCGAGCTGGACCTGGAGAAGGAGACGATGCGCATCCGCCTGGAGGGCGGAGGCGCGACAAGGAGGTAGTCATGTCCGCATCAGAGGTGGAGACGCGCCCGGCTGGGTTCGCGCCCGAGCCGGGGATCGGGCTGCCGCTGGCCATCGGCGCGTTCGGCTTCGCGGTGCTCATGCTGGGGCTCGCCGACGCGAGGGTCTTCTCGCCGGCCGCCGGGGGCATCTTCGTCCCCGTCGCGTTCGGCACGGGAGCCTTCGGGCTGGGCATCGGCGGGCTGTGGGAGTTCCGCGCCAACAACACCTTCGGCGGGACGTTCGCGCTGTTCTACTCGGCCTTCCTGCTCACGACCGGGCTGATGCTCAAGGTCTTCCAGCCCGGGATCGTCGACGCCAGCAGCCAGGCCGCGTTCAACGACGCGTTCGGCGCGTGGCTGATCCTGTGGTGCATCTTCACGTTCATGCTGAGCGTGGGCGCCTACCACATCAACATGCCCGCGTTCGTCGCCTTCGTCCTGCTGGCCGTCCCGTACGGCATCCTCGGGATCGCCAGCATCTCGGCCCCCGGTGACCTCAGCGACACGCTGACCAAGATCGGCGGCTGGGTGCTGATCGTCGACGGCGCGACCGCCTGGTACCTGGCGTGGGCGCTGGCGGTGAACTCGTTCATCGGCGACCGCCTCCCGCTGTGGCCGTACCCGTACACGAGGAAGGCGGCAGCGCCGCCGCCGGTGACGTCGAAGCCCGCCGCCGCTCTGTGAAATCGACATCGCGACGCTCGCCTCGAGGAGGGCGCATCCGGTAGAAGGAGAGATCACGTGGTCAGGAGGAACCTCGCGCTGGTCGTGACGGCGGCGCTCGTCCCGCTCGGGCTCGTCGCGTGCGGCGGCGGTGGCGGCGGGGGCGGGTCGAAGAGCGGCGGCGGCAAGACGATCGCCCTGCTCCTGCCCGAGACCAAGACCACGCGCTACGAGGCGCACGACCGCCCGAACTTCGAGGCCAAGGTCAGGCAGCTGTGCCCCGAGTGCAAGGTCCTCTACGCCAACGCGACGCAGGACGCCAGCAAGCAGCAGACCCAGGCCGAGGCCTTCCTGACCAAGGGCGCCAACGTGCTCGTGCTCGACGCCGTCGACGTCGGGTCGGTGGCGCCGATCATCCGCCAGGCCAAGCAGCGCGACGTGCCGGTCATCGCCTACGACCGCCTGATCTCCGGCCAGGACATCGACTACTACGTCTCGTTCGACAACGTCCGTCAGGGGCGCCTGCAGGCGCGCAGCCTCGTCGACCGGCTGGGCGCCGCCGCCAAGGGCAAGTCGATCGTCGTGATCAACGGCGCCCCGACCGACCCGAGCGCCGGCGACTACAAGAAGGGCGCCCACCAGGTCCTCGACGGCAGCGGCCTGAAGATCGCCAAGGAGTACGACACGCCCGACTGGAGCCCGGACAAGGCCCAGCGCGAGATGGAGCAGGCGATCACGGCGGTCGGCAAGAGCGGGTTCGCCGGCGTCTACTCCGCGAACGACGGCATGGCGGGCGGGGCGATCGCCGCGATGAAGGGCGCGGGCATCACCCCGTCGAGCAAGCCGATCACCGGCGGCGACTCCGAGGCCGCCGCCATCCAGCGCATCCTCATCGGCGAGCAGTACTCGACGATCTACCTCACGATCAAGAAGCAGGCCGAGACCGCGGCGGAGCTCGCCGTCGCCGCGGCGCAGGGCAAGTCGCCGCCGGCCGGCGTCGTCAACGCGAGGGTGGACAACGGGGCCGGGCGGATCGCGTCCGCGCTGCTGACGCCGGTGGTGGTGACGAAGGACAACGTCAAGGACACGGTCATCATGGACCGCTTCCTCGCGCCGCGCGACGTCTGCACCGGCAAGTACGCGGCGGCGTGCCGGGAGACGGGGATCG
>VAWY01000083.1 GCA_005888335.1 Actinomycetota bacterium | reverse complement strand
TCGATTTCGCCGACATCCTCCTCGCGGTCCTCGACCACCGCGCGTCGGACCTGCACATCACCGCCGGCGCTGCGCCGACGATCCGCGTGCGCGGGCACCTCAAGCCGCTGGAGGGCTTCCCGAAGCTCACCCAGCAGGACACGCGCGAGCTGGTCTACGGGATCCTCAACGACGACCAGCGCGCGCGCTTCGAGCGCGAGCGCCAGCTCGACTTCGCCTACTCGATCCCCGGCGCCGCGCGCTTCCGCGTGAACGCCTACCAGCAGCGCCTGGCCGTCGGTGCCGCGTTCCGCCTCATCCCGACCGAGATCCCGCCGCTGGACTCGCTCGGGCTGCCGCCGGTCGTCAAGGAGCTCGTCAAGAAGCCGCGCGGCCTGGTCCTCGTGACCGGCCCGACCGGCTCGGGCAAGTCGACCTCGCTGGCCGCGATGCTCGACGTGATCAACGCGACGCGCGACGAGCACATCATGACCGTGGAGGACCCGATCGAGTTTCTCCACTCGCACAAGCGCTGCCTGGTCAACCAGCGCGAGCTGGGGTCGGACGCCCTGTCGTTCTCCGCCGCGCTGAAGGCCGCGCTGCGCCAGGATCCCGACATCGTCCTGGTGGGCGAGATGCGCGACCTGGAGACGATCTCCACCGCGCTGACCGCCGCCGAGACCGGTCACCTCGTCTTCGCCACGCTGCACACGCAGGACGCGCCGCAGACGATCGACCGCATCATCGACGTCTTCCCGGCCGAGCAGCAGGGCCAGGTGCGCATGATGCTGTCGGTCTCGCTGCAGGGCGTCCTGACCCAGCAGCTGCTGCCGACCGCCGACGGCGCGGGCCGCGTGGTCGCCGTCGAGGCCCTGGTGCCGACCCCGGCCGTCCGCAACCTGATCCGCGAGGGCAAGACCCACCAGGTCTACTCGGCGATGCAGACCGGCGCCGCGCACGGCATGCAGACGATGGACGCTGCGCTCGCCGAGCTCGTGCGCAAGGGCAAGATCACCCGCGAGCTGGCCATCCAGCGGGCGGGCAACGCCGAGGAGCTCGGCCGGCTGCTCGGCGGCGGCGTCGCGCCCGTCATTGGCCACGGCGCCGGCGTGACCAACGGCAGCGGGGCGGTGGTCCGGTGAGCGCCGCAGTCTTCTCGTTCCGCGCCGTCGACACCCTGGGCGGGCCGGTCCGGGGCGAGCTCGAGGGCCCGTCGATCGAGGCGGTCACCGAGCAGCTGCGCCAACGCGGCCTGACCGTGCTGGGCATCCAGCCCAAGAGGACGGCGCTGGAGATCAGCTTCGACGCCTTCAGCCGCATCAAGTCACACGACCTGATGGTGATGACGCGCCAGCTTGCCACCATGGTGTCGGCCGGCCTGACGCTGCTGCGCGCCTTGCGGGTGCTCGAGGAGCAGACCGAGTCCAAGAAGCTCAAGGCGGCGCTCGTCGACGTGCGCAAGAACGTCGAGTCCGGCAGCTCGCTGTCCGACGCCCTCGAGCGCCATCCCAAGGTCTTCAGCGTCCTCTACGTCTCGATGGTCCGTGCGGGCGAAACCGGCGGCTTCCTCGAGACGACGCTCATCCGCGTCGCCGACCATCTCGAGTCCGAGGACAAGCTGCGCCGCCAGGTGCGCTCGGCGATGGTCTACCCGACCGTCGTCCTGTCGTTCGCCATGCTCGTCCTCCTGGCGATGATCGGGTTCATCGTCCCGGTGTTCGCCAAGGTCTTCAAGGAGAACGGCGCCCAGTTGCCGGGCCTGACCCGCTTCACGCTCGGGCTCAGCGACATCGTCCGCCACTACCCGTACCTGCTCGTGGGCGTCGTGGTGGGAGTGGTCGTCCTGTTCACGCGCTGGAGGCGCACCGAGGCCGGCCGCTCCGGATGGGACCGCTTCAAGCTGCGCGTGCCGATGAAGATCGGCGACATCGTCCAGAAGATCGCGCTCGCGCGCTGGTCCCGGACGCTCTCTTCGCTGGTCTCGGCGGGCGTTCCCATGCTCGAGGCGATCAGCGTGACCGGCAAGACGTCGGGCAACGTGGTTGTCGAGAAGGCGATGGACAGCGTCAGCGCGTCGGTCGCCTCGGGCGGCACGATTCAGGCCGCCCTCGAGCGCGAGCCCGTGTTCCCCGCCCTGGTCCACCACATGGTGGGTGTGGGCGAGGAGACCGGCGGCCTGGAGCAGACGCTGTCGAAGGTCGCGGACTTCTACGAGGACGAGGTCGAGGCGGCGGTCAAGTCGCTCACGTCGATCCTCGAGCCGGTGATGATCGTCGTCATCGGCAGCATCGTCGGGTTCGTCGTCATCTCGATGTACCTGCCGATGTTCAAGGTCTACGACGCGATCCAGTAGGACGCTTCGGCCTCCGGCCGGCGGTCATGCTGAGCAGTCGGGGGCCGACCGGCATCCTGCCGGTGGCCACCGGCTCAGTAGGACGTCGGTCCAGGCCTGCGCGGTGCGGCTCGGGTCGCGGCGACGTATGGGCGATCAAGGGCACGTGCATCGATTGCGCGCCCACGACGGCTTCACGCTGATCGAGATCCTCATGGTGATCCTGATCGTCGCCGTTCTGGCGGCGATCGCGATCCCCTCGTTTCTCAGAGAGCGCGACAAGGCGACCGACGCCGGCGCCAAGGTGCAAGCGCGGTCGGCGGAGACGGCGATGAACGTCTACCGCATCGACCACGACGGTTCCTATGCCTGCGGCACCAGCGCCCAGTGTGTGAGCGAGCTGCGGGCGATCGACGAGTCGCTGCCCACCGGCGGCCTCGGGGTGACCGACTACGACGGCACCGGGTCGGCGCTCCTCGACGCGTTTCGCGTGACGACCCTCGGCGCTGAGACCCGGACGTTCTGGGTGGCGCTCCGGCCGGGCGACCGCGAGCACGGCTGCGCGCTGAACGGATCCACTGCGCCCGGCGGCTGCCGTGGCGGCCAGTGGTGAGCTCGAACAACCGTCCAGATCGCGTGCAGCGATTGCCATCCCCCGGGTGGCCGGCCGATCACTACGGCCAAGTACAGAAGTTGACCGGAGCGGCACGGGGCCGGTCCAGGTCACTTGAAACGACCACCTCATTGGAGGAGGACCCCACCGTGCTCAATACCCTTCGCAACCGCCTTCACGGCGAGGAGGGCTTCACGCTCATCGAGCTTCTGGTCGTCATCCTGATCATCGGGATCCTGGCGGCCATCGCTATCCCCTCGTTCCTCAACCAGAAGGGCAAGGGCGAGGACGCGCAGGCCAAGAGCTCCGTGCGCTCGGCGCAGACGGCCATGGAGACGTTCTATACCGACAAGGGCGACTACGACTGCACGACTGTGGCGGTTGTGGCCCCGGACACGACCGGGTGTGGCACTGCGCTGCACGCGATCGAGAGCTCGCTCCCGGCCTGGAGCGCCGCGAGCCCGACGGCCCCCGGCGACATGTTCGTGGGCAAGAGCGACGCTGCGGGGGTGCTGCCCTCGGGCGTGCCGACGACGACGGCCTACCGCGTCGTGGTTGCCTCGAAGCCCAGCGGTCGCGTCTACTGGATCGACAAGTCCGGTGGCACCGTCACGCGCGGCTGTTACGTGCCGGCCGGCCAGAGCAACGGCGGCTGCGCGAACGTCGCCGCCTCGTACGGGACCTGGTAGCCGCAGCCTGACCTCGGATGTGGGCGGCCGTGCGCGGCCGCCCACATCATCCCTTCGCTCCCACTCCACTGACCATGCTCCCCAGCCTCCGCAAGACTTCCGGCCACAAGCCCGCCCAGCCCGTGTGCGGCCTGCACCTCGAGCAGAGCGAGGCCATCGCGGCCGTCGCCCGCCTCGACAACGGCCTCGCCGTCCAGCGCGCCGCGGCGGTCGACCTGCCGATCGGCGCCGTCCGCGACGGCGAGGTGACCGATCCGGAGGCGCTCGGCTCGGCGCTCAAGCGCCTCTTCACCGAGCACAAGCTGCCCAAGCGCGTGCGCGTCGGCATCGCCAACCAGCGCACGATCATGCGCACCATCGACCTTCCGCCGCTCGAGCGCGAGGCGGAGATCGCGGCGGCCGTGCGGATGCACGCGCCCGACCACATCGCCATGCCCTTCGATCAGGCGGTGACCGACCACCACGTCCTCGGCCTGGTCGATACGCCCGAGGGCCCGCGGATGCGCGTGGTCGTCGTGGCCACCGACCGCGAATCCGTCGAGCGCCTGCTCCTAGCACTGCGCGGTGCGGGGCTCCGTCCGGCCGGCCTGGACCTCTCGGCCTTCGCGCTCATCCGCGCTCTGTACCGGCGGAATCGCGAGGGCGAGGGCGCCGTGCTCTACGCCCACGTCGCCGGCACGACGACGATGGCCATCGCCGAGGGGACCGACTGCCGCTTCACGCGCGTCTCGACGGCGGGCTTTGACACCTTCGCGGCCCACCTCGCCGAGCGTGCGGAGATCGGTATTGACGCCGCCCGTCATCGCCTGGTCGTCGCCGGCGCCGAGGGGCTGAGCGACGACGCTCTGGCTCGCTCGGTGCTCGAGTCGGGCGCCGACCAGCTCGGTGACGACCTGCGCACGTCGATCGAGTTCTTCACCAGCCAGTGGGACGGCGCTGTGGGGGAGATCGTCGTCACGGGCACTGCCCTGGCCGTCCCCGGCTTCGTCGCCGCGCTCCAGAAGCGCGCCGGCCTGCAGGTGACCCCCGGCGAGCTCCAGGGCTCCGCTGAGGCGCTCGGCGGGCTCGAGCCGTGGCGGGTCACGCTGGCCACCGGACTGTCGGTCGAGGAGGTGGCGGCATGAAGGCGGTCAATCTTCTTCCGCGCGACGCCCAGCGCTCGTTCGGAGCCTTCCGCGGCGCCGGCGGCGGGACCATCGCGCTGCTCGGCGGGCTCAGCGCGGCGCTCGTGCTCGTCCTGGCTTACGTCCTGCTGGCGAACAACGTCACGTCCAAGCGCGACGAGCTTGCCCGCGTCAGCGACCAGGTCGCCGCGACGCAGCGCCAGGTCGCGAACCTCAAGCCCTACGCCGACCTCGAGGAGCTGCGTACGTCGCTGCTCGGGCGGGTGCGCAGCCTGGCCGACAGCCGCTATGACTGGCCGCGCGCGCTCGACCGCATCGCGCGGGCGTTTCCCGCCGATGCGACGTTGACCTCCTTCGACGGATCGCACGCGGACGGCGGCGGCCCCAGCGTCTCGCTCTCCGGCTGCACGCCGTCGCATGACGCCGTTGCGCGGCTGATCGACCGCCTCCGGGCCGTCAAGGGCGTGCAGAGCGTCGCGCTGCAGTCGTCCTCGGTCGCCGCGTCCGAGGGAAGCGGCTCGAGCGACGCGGGCTCCGGCGGCAGCGGCTGCCGGCAGCCCGAGCAGTTCAAGCTGAGCCTTCAGCTCGAGGGGCCCGCGAACGCCGCTGCGGCCGCAACGGCCGGCCAGCCCGCCGGCGCGGCTCCGGCCACCGGAACATCGACGAGCCCGACGACGACGACCCCCGCGCCCGCGACCGGTGCGGCGGCTGGAGGAACCCCATGAGGCAGCGTGATCGCATTCTCCTGGTCGTCGTCGCGGCCGTCGCCGTCCTCGGCGCCGGCTGGCTCCTGATCGTCAAGCCCAAGCGCGAGGACGCGCGCCAGCTCCAGACGCAGATCACCGCCAAGCGCTCGGAGCTGGGCGGCGCGGCGGCTCGCGCGGCGCAGTACCGCTCCGCCCGCGAGCAGCTCCGGCGCCATCCGCAGGCCTTCGAGGAGGCCGGGCGTGCGCTGCCCAACCGGGTCGCGATGCCTGAGCTGCTGCGGACGCTGACGCGGACCGCGCGGGGCACCGGCGTCAAGATGGGCGATCTCACCGCTTCGGCGGGCGAGGCGTCCACGGCGCCCGGCATCTCCAGCGTCGGTCTCAGCCTCAGCTTCGACGGCGATTTCCTCGCTCTCCAGCGCTACCTCGCGCGCCTCCAGCGCTTCGTCCAGGTCTCGCGCGACGACGTCGCCGCCAAGGGTCGCCTGCTCGCCGTTGACAGCGTCCAGTTGTCACACGGCGGAGGGTCCGGCCTCCAGGCCACGGTCGCGGCCACCGTCTACATCCTTCAGCCGGGCGCGCTCGTCCCGGGCGCGGCCGTGTCCGCGCCCGCGACGGGAGCTTCCGCCGCCGCGCCAGGCGCCCCAGCTTCCACACCGGCTGCTCCGGCCCCCGTCGCGAGCACGCCGGCGTCCTCCTCGACTCCCCCCGGAGGTGTTCAGTGACCCCGCTGCGCGGCATCGTCCGTGACCTCGTCGAGCGGCGCCTGTGGCCGCTGGCCGCGCTGCTGGTCCTCGGCCTGGTCGCGGTTCCCGTCCTTCTCCTCCGTCCGGCCCCTGCGGCCCTGGAGCAGACGGCCGCACCCGTGGCCAGCGCCGCCCCGGCCGCGCCCGCCGCGGCCGGCGCCACGCCGGCTGCCGCGCCGGCCTCCGCAGACGCCGCGCTGGCCGACCCGAGCGTCGCGCTGACCAGCTCGCCGTTCGCCGCCGCCTTCGGGAGCGGGCTGAACCTGCCCCCGGCGATGGAAGGGCTGCTCAAGTCGACCAAGGGCGCCGACGTCAGCAAGACCGTTGCCGACGCGCCGCTGCACGACCCGTTCGCGACGGCCGCGAGCGCGGCTTCGGCCGCGCCGTCGCCGTCGCCGGCACCCGCCGCCGCCGGCTCGAGCCCGAGCGGCAGCACGGGCGCCAGCGGCGGTGGCACCGCGAGCGCTGCCACGAGCGCTCCGGTCGCCGCGCCCGAGGCCGCGCCCGCACCCGCCCCCAAGCCAGCGGCGGCCCCCACGCCGGCGCCGGCGCCCGGGCAGCCGGCCGATGACAGCTCCAAGACGCTCTTCCACGCCGATGTCCGCTTCGGCACGACCGAGACCCCGCCGATGGTCCGCGACGCGCGGCGCCTCACCGCGTTCCCGTCGTCGTACGACCCGCTCGTGGTCTACCTCGGCGTCATGCGCGGCGGCTGGGGCGCGGCCTTCGCCCTCAAGGACGGCACGCAGCCCCTCGGCGCCGCGTCCTGCCGGCCGCGCAAGCAGATCTGCACCTGGGTCATCCTGCACCCGGGCGAGGCGGTCACGCTCAGCGTCAAGGACCCGGTGACCGGCGCCGTCACGCCGTACCAGCTCAAGCTGGAGCGCATCCGCAGCACGACGGTCACGCCCGACGCCGCGCTCACCGCGAACTCGCGGGTCTCGAAGGCCGGCCGCTGCCTGCTCGGCCCGCTGGCCGCCTACCGCTACGACACCGCGTCGGGCACGCTCGCCCCGCGGCCGGAGCTCAAGAGCTGCCGCTATCGCGCGCCCGGCCAGGCCGAGGCCGCATCGGTCCGCGTCGCCCACCTCGGATGATCGCGCTGCTGGTCGGCGCCGGGATCCTCGGCGCCGTCATCGGCTCGTTTCTCAACGTCGTCGTCTGGCGGCTGCCGCGCGGCGAGTCGCTCGTGCGGCCGCGGTCGCGCTGCCCCCGGTGCGAGACGCCGATCCGGCCCTGGCACAACGTGCCGGTGCTGTCCTGGCTCGCCCTGCGGGGACGGTGCGCGGACTGCGGCACACCCATACCGGTGCGCTACCCGCTCGTCGAGGCACTGACGGCCGGCCTGTTCGTCGCCGTGGTCGCCGCCACGGGCGCGGACCGCGACGCGATCGTCGGGCTGTTGCTCGTCTCCGCGCTCGTCCCGATCGCGCTGATCGACCTCGACCACCGCAAGATCCCGAACGTGATCACCGGTCCCGCGGCGCTGGCCGCCGTGGCGCTGACCGCCGCGCTGCAGCCCGGCCATCTGCCGGAGCGCCTCGTGGCCGGTGCGCTGGCCTTCGCCGCGTTCTTCACCGTGGCCCTCGTCGCGCCAGGCGGCATGGGGATGGGCGACGTCAAGCTCGCCGGCGTCCTCGGGCTGTTCCTGGGGCGGGCGGTGGCGCCGGCCATCTTCGTCGCGCTCGTCGCCGGGAGCGCGGCCGGTGTTGCCATCGCCACCCGGCGCGGCGTGGCCGGCGCGCGCAAGACCGCGGTTCCGTTCGGGCCGTTCCTCGCCCTGGGCGGCGTGACCGGCTTGCTCGCTGGAATGCAGCTCATCGGCTGGTACATGCAGACGTTCGTCTAGCCCTCCCAAGGCCGACTTCAAGCTGCACGCTCGAGTCACCGAGACCTTTAAGCATGTTCGACGTCCATGCCGCCCTGCCCCTCGCCTCCGCTCATCCGCGTCGACGGCGAGCTGCGCCCGCTGGCCGGCGCCCCGCGGCTGACGCCGCACGACACCGAGGCCGTCCTCGACGTCCTGCTCGACGACCCGACCCGTCGCAGCGAGTTCGAGGCCGACTGCGAGGTCGACTTCGCCCACGCCATCCCGGGCGTCGCCCGCTTCCGCATCAATGCCTTCCGCCAGCGCGGCAGCGTCTCGCTGGTCTGCCGGGCCATCCCGTTCGGGATCAAGACCATCGACGAGCTCGATCTCCCCCCGGTGCTCAAGGGGATCGCCGAGGAACAGCGCGGGATCGTGCTCGTCACCGGCACCACCGGCTCGGGCAAGTCGACCACGCTCGCGGCGATGATCGACCACATCAACCAGAGCTCCGCGCGGCACGTGGTCACCATCGAGGACCCGATCGAGTTCCTGCACCAGGACAAGCGCTCGATCGTCAACCAGCGCGAGATCGGCCAGGACACCGAGTCCTTCGGCCGCGCGCTGCGCCGCGTCCTGCGCCAGGACCCCGACGTGATCCTCATCGGCGAGATGCGTGACGAGGAGACCGTCCGCACGGCGCTGAGCGCCGCCGAGACCGGCCACCTGGTCTTTTCGACGCTGCACACGGTCGACGCGCCGGAGGCGATCAACCGCATCGTGGACTTCTTCCCGCCCCACGAGCAGAAGCAGGCGCGCTCGATGCTCGGCGGCACCCTGAAGGGCATCGTCTCCCAGCGCCTCGTGCCGGCCGCCTCCGGCCAGGGCCGCGTCGCCGCCTGCGAGATCCTGCGCATGACCGGCCGGGTCCGGGACAT
>VAWY01000165.1 GCA_005888335.1 Actinomycetota bacterium | reverse complement strand
TGGACGAAGGGTGCCTTGCTGTCGACCTTGACGACGCGACGCCCGAGGTAGAAGTCCGACCGGCGCACCTTCACGAACAGGTTGCCCTGGCGCTTCTGGCGCTTCCAGGTCAGGGTCACGCGGAACCGCTCGCCGGGCCGCAGGCAGTTCTTCGGCACGCCGAGGATGTAGGTGGCGCCGTAGCCCGTCGTCGTCACGGGGCGCGTCGGGCCGCTGTACACCGTCGGAGCGGTCGCGCGGGTCAGCGGGACCGCTCGCACGTCCGGGCTGCCGGCCCACACGGCCCAACCGTTGCCGTCGGCGTTCACCGCGAGCCTGGGGAACCCGAACGTCGGCTCACCGGTGACGACCGTCTGGGGGTCGCTCCAGACGTTGTTGGCGGCGTCGGTCGTGTAGCGATAGCGCAAGCCGGAGGCGTCGACCCACAGCGCGTGCAGCCGGCCCGAGGGATCCTCGTGCAGGTCGGGCTTCGCCGCGTCGGCGGCCACCACGGCCGGCGCTCCCCAGCCGGCTCGCGTGAAGCGGCGCACCACGAAGTCCGCCTGGCCGGGGGTCGAAGAGTCGACCTCGTAGCCGACGAACGCGCCGCCCGGGCCGGATACCAGGCTGGTCTCGGTATTGGCTGCGCTCAGCGGCCCGATGACCTGCGGCGGCGCCCAGTTCGCCGCGTCGTTGAGCGTGTCGACAGTGGCGGGAACGGGGCCGGTGTAGCGCGACCACTGCAGCTGCGAGAAGTCGGCGAGCGTCGCGAGCAGACCGCCATCCTGCAGGGCGATGTCGGCGCTGACGTTCGGCGACAGCTCGGCTGAGGTGTTCGTATCACCTGCGGCCGTGCCCGTCGCTTGGAACGGGGCGGTGACCCCGGAGAGCTCGCCGATCGTCATGATCGACTCGGCCGGGAGGCCAAGGGTCCCCGCGGGCGCGAAGAGCGCGCGCCCGGCGATGTTTCCGCCTGTGCTCGTGAGCGTGCCGATCCGCGTCGGCCCTGCGAACGTGGCGCCACCGTCGACCGACGTCCACAGGAGCTTCGCGCGCGTGGGCGAGACGCCGCGAGCCTCGATGAGCAGCACGCGCCCGTCAGGGGTGAGCAGCGCGTAACCGCCGTCGACGTCCTGCTCGGCGTCGGCGTACGCGAATGGCGCGGTGCAGGCCCTCGCCCCAGGCGGCAGCTTGCAGTAACGGAAGGTGGACGTGTTGCCAACGTCCTCGATCGCCGTCACGTACCCCGCGCCGACGGCGTCCACCGACACGCGCGGCACGCTACCCGGTCCGACCGTCACCGGGGTCGCCCCCGAGGCCGGCGCAGGGAACGCGCCGAGCGCGACGAGCGCGGCGATCCGGATTCGCCCCGTCACGGGTCTGTCACGAGTGCGCAGACTATTGATCGCGTCGAGGAAGGCCTCGACCGGCGGGCCCAGCGGCAGGCGGTTCGCACGGAATGAAGCGCAGGGCCATGACCAGGATGGTCTTAACCACGGCGGACGGCACCGACTTACGCGACAGCCTCGCGTGGATCCGGTGCTCTTACCGGCGCGGGCACGAGTCCTGTATGGCGTAGCGCTCCTATCGCGTGGATGCGGCGCTCTGGCCGACGTCCCGCCGGAGGCGTGGGCCCCGAGCGCTCCTCAGACGGTGGGATGAGGAGCAACCGGCTGGCCCCAGAGCTCGCAGACGTTCGGGGTCCAGGGGGTGCCCGGTCGGCGCGGGTCCCGCTGAAGGGGCGACTGCCGTTGCAGCAGTTGCGTGGCCAGGGGTGAGGCTCTCACACCTAGGGTGCCTATGCCGCGCGTCGCCACCGATTCAAGGTACTTCCACTGCACACCCTAGGGCCGCAGTGCAAGCCGTACCGCAAACCACTCCGAAGGAGATCGCATGACGATCGAAGAGCTCGCCCAGGAGCTCCTGGACCTGCGTCACGAGGACCGGGACGCGCTCGAGAGCGCGGCCGAGGTCGAGAACGAGGCCTTCGCGGCCTTCGCCTCCGAGTATCTGGCGCTGGTGCGCCCGTGCACCAATTGCCACATCCCGTAGGAATGCTGGACGCGACTCCGGGGGCCGTGGAGGTCCCCGGAAGCGCCCTGCTGCTCGACGCCGACGCGCCGGAGGTCCTGATCCCCACGCGTAGCCGCGACCTGCAGGTGTGCTTCGGTTGCCCGGGCACCGGCCGCGCTCGCGCGGTGGTCATCTGCACCCGGGCCGACGATCCCGACACGGACGAGCTCTCGGTCCGGCTCGCGGCCGCCGGCGTGGCGCTCGTGCGGATCGATATCGACCGTCCCTGCGATGCCGATCTGCACTGGGACGGCCGCGAGTTGCTCATCGAGCTCGGCGAACGCCGCTTCGAGCCAGCCGTCGTGTGGCTGCGCCACTTCGCCGCCGCAGCGCTGCCGACCGCCGGCCTGGAAGCGTGCGCGGCGCAGCATGCGCGCGAGCAGTGGGCGGCGTGGTGCGTCAACCTCGCCCCGCTGCCGCACGCCGCCGTCGTCAACGCCGGCGCGCGCACGTTCGACGCTCCCAACCGCGTCGCCCAGCTCGCCTACGCGGAGGCTCGCGGCTTGAGCACCCCGCAGTCGGTCGTCACGTGCGATCCGGCCGCCGCGCTCGCCGCCCTGGCAGGCGACGGCGATCTACTCGTCAAGGCCATCGGCCCCCACTACGTCGAGCTGCCCGCCGGCCGCGCGCGGTCCCTGCTGCCGCGCCGCGTCAGCCGGGCCGAGTTCGCGCGCGCCGGGCGCCAGTCCGCACCGCTGCTCGTGCAGCACTACGTCGCCCACGAGCATGAGCTGCGGGTCTTCTGCGTCGCCGGTCGCACCTTCGCCTTCCGCGTCGTCAAGCCGGCGCCTGATGCCTACGGACGCGATCCCGACGCCGTCTCGGTCGCGGCGTGCGAGCTCGACGGGGCGACCGCCGCGCAGCTCGCCGGCTTCATGGCCGATGCCGGCCTCGAGATCGGCGCGATCGACTTGCTGAGCACGCCGGACGGCTACGTCTTCCTCGAGGTCAACGCGTCGGGCAGCTGGGCCTGGTTCGAGCAGCGAACGGGGTCGACGCTCGTGTCCGACGCAATCAGCGGCGAGCTCGTCTCGCTGCACGGGGTGCGGCGATGATCGTCCGAGTCTCCGAATGCGGCTCGCTGTCATGGCGGTCGGGCACCCTTGTCTGGGACGACCCGCTGCACCACCGCCAGCTCGCGCTGACCGACCTCAGCCTCGAGATCGTGCGCTGGTTCGCCGACTGGCGGGCGCTCGATGGCGTGGTCGAGCTGTCAGAGCGTCACCTCGCGGTCGCCCGGCGCCTGCTCGAGGAGGGCGTGCTCGTCGCCCAGGGCTCCGAGGAGCACGGCCGCGAGGAGGCCGTCGTCTCCGAGTGGGCTGAGTGGGGCGCGGCGACGCGCCAGTACCACTATGCGTCGCGGACGACGCCCGACACGCAGTTCGCGACGACCGTCGACGGGCTCCTCGACCAGTCCGCGCGGGCGCTCGAGGTCGAGCCGCCGGCGATCGCATCCGAGCGCGGCGGCTTGAGGCTGGGCCTGCCCGGCGTCGACGCGGACGACGCGGCATGGCGTCACCCCGGCCTCGTCGCGGCGCTGCGCGCGCGGCGCTCAGTCCGACGCTTCACCGGCGAGCCGCTGGCGCTCCGGGACCTCGCCGCCGTCATGCATCTCGCGGCCGGCCTGTTCGGCGTCTTCGACGAACTCGGGACCGGGCCCGAGGCGTACATGACCAGCCCCGCAGCCGGCGCGCTGCATCCGACCGAGCTCTACGTCCGCGCCCGACGGGTCAGCGGACTGGAGCCAGCCACGTACCACTACGCGGCCACCACGGGCGAGCTCGAGCTGCTCGACGACGTGGGTCCGGACATCGACTCACCGCACGCCTACGGCGGCCAGGACTGGCTGGCGGACAGCCCGGCGACGCTCATCCACACCGCGGTGCCGGCCCGCAGCCAATGGCGCTACGCCATGCCCCGCGGCTATCGCGACGTCGTCCTCGGGCTCGGGCACGTGAGCCAGACGATCCTGCTGCTGGCGACCGCCCGCGGTCTGGGCGCGACGTTCGCGACGGCCGTCCGCGACGACGTGCTCGAGGAGCATCTCGGCTGCGACGGGATCTCGGAGATCGTTCTCGGCGTTCACGCGCTGGGTCATCCCGCGCCAGAGGAGCGACCCGCGCCGGTCACGCCGGAGTGGCTGTCATGAACGCCATCACGGTCGACGAGGTGCGCAAGCGCTATCGCGGGGGAACGCGCGACGCGCTTGCGGGCGTCAGCTTCGACGTGCCACGCGGCGAGATCTTCGGGCTGCTCGGCACCAACGGGGTCGGCAAGACGACGCTCATCGGCGTGCTCACGACACGGGTGCGCGCGACCGCCGGGCGGGCCTGGGTGGACGGCCTCGACGTCACCCGTGAACCTGTACGTGTCAAGAGCCGGATCGCGAACGTTCCGCAGCGGCCGACGTTCGACCGCGCGCTGAACGTCACCGAGAACCTGCTCTACCACGCGGCCTACTTCGGCGTCGGGCGCAGCGAGCGCCGCCGGCTCGCCGGCGAGGTCCTCGAGCGCTTCGGCCTGCGCGAGCACGCAAGCGCGGCGGTCGACACGCTGTCCGGAGGACTCGCGCAGCGCCTGCAGCTCGCGCGGGCGCTCATGCACCGGCCCTCCATCCTGTTCGTCGACGAGCCCAGCAGCGGACTGGACGCACAGTCGCGGCTGCTGCTGTGGGAACAGCTCGAGGGTCTGCGTGCTGACGGCGTCACGCTGCTCGTCACGACGCACGACCTCACCGAGGCAGACCGGCTCTGCGACCGGGTCGCGATCCTCCACGACGGGCGGATCGTCGCGCTCGACACCGCCGCTGCCTTGCGGGCCGCGGCGCCCGGCCGCGGCGCGATGGAGCTCGTCATCGACACGGCCGTCGACCCGGCGCCCCATTTCGGGATCTTCGGAGACGTGCGGACGAGCCGCGCCGCGGGCGGCGGCTGGGCGGTGCAGCTGCCCGCCGACGTCGACGCCGCGGCAGCCGTGTCGACCGCGACGGGCGCGGGCCTTCAGCTGCGCGCGCTGCGGCGCATCGAGACGTCACTCGAGGACGTGTTCCTGCACATCACCGGACCGAAACTGGCATGAGTCCGCATCCGTGGCTGGCGTTCCTCGCACTGTGCCGGCGCGACCTGCACGTCTTCCTGCGCGTCGAGCCGCTGGACTTCATCGCGCAGGCGCTGCTGTCGCCAGTCTTCATGCTGCTCGTCTTCGGACGCATCCTGCCCGCCGTCGGAGCCGCCGACGCCAGCTACGCCGACGATCTCCTCCCCGGAGTGCTCGCGATCACGCTCGTCCTGACGGCGCTGCAAGGCGCCGCGACACCGCTCATCTCAGAGCTCGCCGTCACGCGCGACCTCGACGACCGGCTGCTGTCCCCGATCCCCGTCTGGAGTGTCGCGGTCCAGAAGCTCTTCGTGGCGTCGGTCCGCGGCTCGGTGGCGGCGATCGCCGTGCTGCCCGCGGCGGCGCTGATCCTGCCGGGCGGCATCGAGGCCGCCGCAATCGCCCCGGCCGAGCTGGTCATGGTCACGGCGTGCGGCGCGCTGATCGGCGCGGTGCTGGGGCTCGTGATGGGGACGGTGGTGCCAGCCCACCGGATCACGCTCGTGTTCGCCACCGTGCTGACGCCGCTCATGTTCTCGGGCGCGACGTTCGTCTCGTACTCCGCGCTCGACGCGATCCCGTGGTTTCAGGCCGTGGCCCTGGCAAACCCAGTGACCTACGTGTCCGAGGCCGTCCGCGCCGCGACCACCAACGGGCCGCACCTCGGCACCGGCTACATCCTGCTCGGGCTGTCCGCGTCCATCGCGATCTTCGGCGCCTGGGGACTCCACGGCTTCCACCGACGGGCGGTCGGCTGACGGGTGTCGTCTGTAGGAACGACTCGGGGATGGGCGCGTGCACGCCCATCCCCGCCGCGACGGTCGAGCTTTGGTGACCGGGGCGACGCGGGCGTGTCGGCTCGACGTGTGCCCGCGTGTCGTTGCGCGACGATCATCGCTTAAGCGGCAGCGTCAGCACAGCACGGATCGCGCTTGGGTTCGTGCAATATCGCGTCGAGGGCAACCTCAGGCGTGCCGGCGCCTCGGGCGCCGCGGGGTCGACACGGCAGCACATCGCCGACCGGCATGACGTTGCCCGCGCGAGGGCTGACGCCGCTCGGCACTCGCCGCCGTGAAAATCACGCAAAATTTGCGGTCCGCTGCGCGCACCTGCAACCCGCGGCGAGCCCGATCTTCCCCATGAACACACGCGATCGTGGCCAGGACCAAGGTCCTGGGGCGGTTTCGCGCACGCGCGGGTGCTGCTCTCGGGTGACCTCGGCCACGCCTGACACCTAAGAGGTGTCAGCAACCCCTTGGACCCGTGCGCCCTCGCGAAGTCGTGTGTGCGCGTTGGTTTCTTCCTGCGGCCGTCGCTGCACCGCAAGCTGGCCTCTCAGTGACGCCGTGCTGCCGGGCCGGCGCCAGCCAAAGGAGGAAGCGCGTTGTTCACTCAGCTTGCAGTTCCGCGCGGGTCTAGCGCTCGCGGCGTGCGCCGGTGCGCCGCGATGGCCGCGGCGCTGGTCGGCGCGGCGGTGGTCGCCGGGCCTGCGTACGCCGTCGGGGTCGGTGTCAACGGTCCGCTCGACCCCGCCTTCGGCAACTGGCCGGCGTGGTACGAGGACGCCGTCGGGCAGCGCCTCGAGCCCTGCCTCGACGGCCCGCAGTGCCTGGCCACCATCGAGCGTCCGAACCCCGCCGCGCCCGTCTCGTTCCCGGACAACTTCCCCGTCGAACAGTTCTACTTCGAGGCCGACACCGTCATCGGCGACGCCCTGGCCCCACAGGCGATCCTGGTCATGGGCCAGGAGGGCGCCTTCGGCGGCGCGACCGGGGGCGTCGTCGACGGCGAGCAGGTCGCCTTCGGCCGCCTGCGCATCCGCGTCTTCAGTGGCCTACAGACCGGCAAGATCTACCGCGTCACGCACCCCTACGGCGTCGACGAGTTCGTCGCCGCCGCCCCGCCGCGCCAGATCAACTTCACCGACGACGTCGGCTGCTTTGCAATGCCGTGCAGCCTCGCCGCCTACGCCTCGCTCGCGGGCAGCCGGATCGGGCCGAACTTCCTGCAGTGGGACACGCGCGTGTCGATGCCGCCGGCCGGCTTCATCGGCGACTCGACGGTCATGCACGAGGTCGTCGGCAGCCCGTTCAACACGAACTTCTTAAAGATCGAAGAGATCACGGGCTTCAAGGGCACGCCGGTGCGGACGGCGATGTTCACCGACAAGTTCACCGTCCAGGGCAAGCTCGCCCCCGGCGCGGCGCCGGTCGCCTGGCTGAGCGTCCCGTCCACCGCGGACGCCGGCAGCCGGCTGCTCGGAGGCACGACCACCACCAAGACGGTCACCGTCGCCAACAGCGGCGCCGGGACGCTGACGCTCCAGGGCATCACGCTCGGCGGCGACAACGCGGGCGACTTCGCGCTGGACACGTCCGCGTGCGGCGCGACGCTCGCCCCGGCGCAGGCGTGCAACCTGTCGTACACGTTCACCCCCTCGGCGGCCGGCACGCGCTCGGCGACGGTCACCGTGGCCAGCAACGTCGGGTCGCAGACGATCGCGCTCACCGGCACCGGCGCCGCGCCGCCCGCGCCGGCCCCCGAGCCGGTCTCGGTCCCCGCGCCGGTCGTCGACCAGCCGCGCCCGCCGGTCGCGCAGCCGACCCGGGCGCCACAGCTCGAGATCGACGCCGTGACCGTCACCCGCCGGATGAGCCTGCGCACGGCGCGCCGTCGCGGCCTGAGCATCGTCGTGTTCGCGCCGGAGGGCACGAAGGTCGTCAAGGCCCGCCTCCTGCGCAACGGTCACGTGATCGCGCGCACCGTCCGCAAGGTCAGCGGCGACGGCGTCATCACGGTGATCCTGCCGAGCACCAAGAAGGCCCGCGGCAAGCTGCGCCGCGGCACCTACACGCTCCAGGTCACCGCCGGCCAGAGCACCAAGCAGTACGGCGTGACCACCACCCGCACGGTGCGCATCCGCTAGAGCACCGCGACGCGCACCTCGTGGAGTGCGACCCGTGGCTGCCTTGGCCGCCACGGGCCCGAGCCCGCGGCTGTCGTGGCAGCCGCGGGCTCTCGCATCGCTCTGCAGCGATCCCGATTGCGTCTGCCTCGAGCCCGGCACGCTCGGCACCGACCATGCCAGCGTCGCGTGATCCGGCTTTGCGCGGCGCGACGTGCCCGCGATCGCCTCGGAGCAGCGGCGTGCGCGCCCGCGGCCCGCACGATGGCGAGGCCGCGGGGATCAGCTGCGCGCTTGGCTCAGACGATGCGAATCTGCTTGGTCGTGGCCGGCCCGAGGTTCCTGCGGCTCGCGCCGACGCGGATCACGAGTCGGTAGGCGCCCTTGGTCAGGTGAGCGCCCGAGAGGCGGACGACGTGCCTCGCTCCGCCGCGCACCGAGATGGTGCGAGCCACGACGGTGCGGCTTCCGCGTCGCAGCTCGAGCCGGGCGATGCGCGCACCCGCGGGCACGACGAACGTTGCTCGGATCCCGGTACGCCGGGCGGCTGCCAGCGACAGCCGCGAACTGGTGACCAGGCGGCCGAGGCGAACGGGCCGCGCGCTTGACGGTCGCGCGATGGTCGGCACGGTCGCGTCGGGGGTCGCCGCGACCGGTTGGACGGCGCCTCCCGCTGAGACCGCCGGCGCGGGCACCTTGGTCACCGTGAGCGGCGCGCCTTCGATCTGCGACGGCGCGCCGCTGCTCACGTCGGGCACCGTGTAACGGGCGGTCGCCGTCAGCGTTCCGTTCGCGAGGCCCTCGAGCGCCGCAGCTGGGATCGTCGCCGCCCACCGAGTGCCCGTCAGAACCCCGGCGACCGCTGCCGTGGAGACCCTGCCGTCGCCGACCGACACCGAGACCGCCGTCGCGAGGGGTTGGGCGGCGCCCGAGAGCGCGAGGTCGGCGCCCGAGCCCGAGATGACCGTCGGAGGGCTGGCGCTCTGCACCGCGTTGGCCGCGAACGCGGCGATCGCCGAGCAGCCGCCCAACGGGCCGCCAGGGATGCCGGCGGCGGCCGTCGGCGCGTCCGCGGGCACGGTCACGGTCGGGCCGCCCACGACGCTGACGACGTCGAGCGGGCGGATGTCAGGAGTCAAGCCGACGGGCAGCACGCCGCGCTCCCAGCAGTCGCCGGACGGCTTGGTCGCCGTCGGCTCGACCGTATTGACCGTCAACGGCCGAGACGCCTCCACGTTGTCGGAGTAGACGCCGATCACGACCCCGGAGCGGAGCACCTCGACCGTTGCTGGGCCGGCCGCCAGGCCGCCGATGGTGACGGAGTCGCGCACGGCATCGACCGTGATGACGGCGTTCGCCGCCGCACCGGGCGCCGGTGTCGCCGGTGGGTTGTTCTTGGCCAACGCAGGGCCGGCGAGCAGCGCGCAGCCGAGCGCGGCCGCCGCGACCGGTACCGCGCGAGAAAGGCCGGGGATGAATGTCACGACG
>VAWY01000049.1 GCA_005888335.1 Actinomycetota bacterium | reverse complement strand
GGCCGGACTCGAACCGGCGACCCCTTCATTACGAGTGAAGTGCTCTACCAACTGAGCTACGTCGGCAAAAGACCCTGCAAATCCGCAATTTTCCTGAATCAGGAGAAAGGCGACTGTTCAGCGCCAAGCGTCCACGATACTGCAGCGGTACAGCGCAGGCGCGGATGATGGACCACATGCCTCGATGCGGTCGCTCGGGGTCGCACGCCGGGGATGACGAGCCGGTCGGACCTCACGCCCCCTGCCGGGACCACCCGCACACGCCACTCGGCTGGCGGTTCCATACTGCGCTCATACTCCACGCGCCGGTCGCGCGGCTCCGGTTGCCTGAATCCTCGGGCGGTCACTCAGCCCGTACGCGGAGCACGTCGGCCCGAGGCTCGCCAACTGCGTGCGCCACCGGGGCTCTCGCGTGGGTCGAGCCCGTCACCGTCAGCTCACCCCGCGGGCAGCGACAGCGCGGGAACGCCGTACCTGCGGAGAGTCGCCGCGGCGCGCGCGTCGCCCCTGCCGGCCAGGCCAGGGCGCCGGTGCCAGACGACGAGATCGAAGTCGGCGCTCTCGACCAGACGACGCACGGCCCGCACAGGCCGGTCGAGTACGGTCAGCGCCTTGACCGCGACGGTCGGCGGGATCGCGTCCAGTGCGATGGCGAGCCAGCTGTTGACGTCCCCGAGGATGTCCGCCTGCAACGCGCGGACCTCGACGTACTGGCGCGCGAAGACGCCCGGCGGCGCCGCGACCGCGAGCAGGGTCATGCGGGCCCGCGGGTCGGCGGCGGCCACCGCAGCCTCGGTTGCGGCGGTCGCGGCCTGGCGGCTGCCGATGAGGACGAGGACCTGTCGCGGCAGCGCCGGCGTCTCCCTGGTCACGACCTGGTCGCCGCGGTGCTGGGCTTCCGCGAGCCGACCGTCGCGCGATCGACCGCCCCGTCATCGCGATCGGCCAGGAGCCTGCTCGCCGCTGAGACGTCGGCCGCACTGAGCAGCACGTTGGCCAGGCCGACGATCTCGAGCAGATGCGCGACGCTCGGCTGCACACCGGCGAGCGCCAGGCCGCGACGCCGCGACAGCCGCCGGTGAGATGCGACGATGAGTCGCACGCCGGTCGACGAAACGAACGGGACCTTGGCGAGGTCCAGCACGAGCGCCTCGGCGCGCCCGTCGTCGTCGCCGAGCGCGACAGCCAGCGACGGGGCGGTCCGGATGTCGAGCTCACCCTCGACCTCGACGACGCGCACGCCGTCGCGCTCGGCGACCCGCACGTGGAAAGGAGGGATGAGCGCACGCAATGGCGGCCCACTCCGGGCGCCGTTGTTCCGCACGCTCCGCGGCACGGCGTCGATGTCGGCGCTCGCCGGCAGGTTGCCGGGCCGGAGAGGACGTTGTGGCGCAAACATGGAAGCCTCCTTGCCGTTGGGCCGCGTGGACCGCCGGGTCAAGATCCCGGGGCCGCGGCAGCGGTCACGTCGCGCGGCGTAGTGCCCTTGCAGGGTCGAGGCCGAGCGCGTCCGCACACGCTTTGTCATCGCGGGATCGCGCGTGGAACGCTCAGCGCTTGGCCTCGACGCCCTGCGGATGGGGACAGCGGACCAGGGACTCGACGACGCGATCGCGCTGGGTACGGCGCCGCCAGCGGTCTGGCGAGGGAGCGCTCAGGTGACCGGCGCGGCCGAGCTCGATGACGACGGGGTAGCGCATGGCTCCTCCGGGAGACGACAAAGCGCGACACCGAAGCGAAGTAGTCACCGGGTGGTGTTCGTCTGCGTCACGCCAACGGTCTCGCAAGCGTAATGCAGTATTTGCCGTCTGTCAAGTTCTTTCGTGTCGCGTCTCCTCACCCGGCCGGGCCTGGGCCTGCCCGGCCACCGGCGGCGAGTCGCATGAGCGGGGAGTCGAAGTCGAGATCGGCGGCGGTCCGCTCGGCGCGGGCGGCGTTGCCGGCGAACTGGTGCTGGTAGCCGGACCAGGCGCGGTCGGCGATCTGCTCGCCCACCCCGGCGCGGAGCATGGCGGTGAGCTCGGTGGCGGCTCGTTCGATGCGCTCGCCGAGCTCGGTCGCGCCCCAGTCCTCGGGCGCGGCGAAGACCGAGGTCGGGACGGCGAGTGCGCGCAGGTAGGCGAACAGCGGCCGCATCTGATCGTCGACGACCAGCGCGTGGCGGGCGCTGCCCGCGGTCGCGCCGAGCAGCACCGGCTTGGCGACGAGCAGGTCGTTCTCGAGTACGTCCACGAACGACTTGAACAGGCCGCTGACGCCGGCCTTGTAGACCGGCGTGGCGGCGATGAGCGCGTCGGCCGCGGCGAGCTCCTCGATCGCCGCCTGGAGCTGCTCGCCGGGGAAGCCGGCGATCGTCGCGCGCGCGATGTCCACGGCGAACGGGCCGAGCTCGAGCACGCGCGCGGACGCCGGCATCCCCGACTCCCGCAGCAGATCGAGGGTCTTCTGGGCGATGCGGTCGCCGAGCATCCGCGTCGACGACGGGTTGCCGGTGCCCGCGCTCACGACGACGACGACCGGCGGCTCGGGATCGGACGGCGCTCTGCCGATATGGCGAGGCGGCGTCGTGGTCATGCTGCGATCGCCGGGTCGCTGTCCTGGTAGGGAGATCCGTCGGTCAGGTTGTCGCCGCGGTTCGGGTTGGGACGGGGCTGGCGCGGCTCGGCGTCGCCGTACTTCGCCTTCACCAGGCTCGCGTGGGTCGGCGCGTCGGGCACCCCGGCCGCGCGCCTGGACTCCATCTCCTTGCGCAGCACGGGCACGACCTCGGTGCCAAGCAGCTCGACCTGCTCGAGCGCCATCTCCACGGGCAGGCCCATCGCGTCGACCGCCCAGAGCTGGCGCTGGTAGTCGCCGAATCCCTCCTGGAAGGTGAGCGTCTTCTCGATCACCTCCTGCGGGCTGCCGACGCTCATCGGGGTCCCGTGCATGAAGTCCTCGAGCCGGTAGCTCTTGCCATAGATCGGCGATCCCTCGAAGTACGGGCGAAATGCCTTGACGGCGTCCTGCGAGCGCTTGGCGATGAAGGCGTGTCCGCCGAGCCCGACGATGGCCTGCTCCGGCGTCCCGTGCCCGTAGTGCGCGAAGCGCTGGCGATAGAGCTCGACCAGCGGACGGAAGTGGAAGTTCGGCGCGAGGATGTTGTTGGCGAAGTAGCCGTTGCCGTAGTACGCGGCCTGCTCGGCGATCTCCGGCGTGCGGATCGCTCCGTGCCAGACGAACGGCGGGACGTCGTCCAGCGGCCGCGGGATTGACGTGAACCCCTGCAGCGGCGTGCGGAAGCTCCCCTCCCAATCGATCACGTCCTCGCGCCACAGCCGATGCAGCAGGTTGTAGTTCTCCAGCGCGAGCGGCAGGCCCTGCCTGATGTCCTGGCCGAACCACGGATACACCGGCACGGTGTTGCCGCGCCCGAGCATGAGGTCCAGTCGCCCCTTCGCCAGGTGCTGGAGCATCGCGTAGTCCTCGGCGATCTTCACCGGGTCGTTCGTCGTCACCAGCGTCACCGCGGTGCTCGCGACGATCCGCTTCGTCAACGCGGCGATATGCGCCAGCAGCGTCGTCGGCGACGAGGAGAAGAACGGCGGATTGTGGTGCTCGCCGATCGCGAAGACGTCGAGCCCGACCTCGTCCGCCCGCTGGGCGATCCGCACGATCGCGTCGATCCGCTCGGCCTCGCTCGGCGTGTAGCCGGTGACCGGATCGAGCGTGACGTCGCTGACGGAGAAGATGCCGAACTGCATCGCCTGACAGTGTAGCAAGTTCTTTTTTGATAAATTTCAAATCTACAGCGCCAGGCGACCCGAGGTGCCGACATGACGCACGCTGAGCAGATCACGGTGGACGGGCAGTCCCTCGACGACGTCCGACTGCGACGAGACGGCCCCGTCGCCACCATCGAGTTGCACCGTCCCGCGTCGCTCAACGCCCTGACCACGACGATGGGCGGCGAACTGCGCCGAGCGGTCGACGATCTCGCCGACGACCGCTCCGTTCGGGCGGTGATCGTGACCGGAGCCGGCCGTGGGTTCTGCGCCGGCGCGGACCTCAAGGATCGCGACGCACCACTGACGCGCTCTGGGCGTCCCGACCTCGGCCGCGTGCTGCGCGAGGTCTACAACCCCTTGGTCATCGCCTTGCGCGAGATGGCCCAGCCGGTCATCGCGGCGGTCAACGGACCCGCGGTCGGCGTCGGCTGCTCCATCGCCCTGGCCTGCGATCTCGTCCTGGCCGCCCGGTCGGCGTACTTCCAGCTGAGCTTCGTCAACGTCGGGCTCGTCCCCGACGGCGGCGCCTCGGCACACGTGCCCGCGCGGATCGGCTTCACGCGCGCGGCCGAGATGCTGCTGCTCGGCGAGCGCCTCGATGCCGCGAGCGCCCACGAGTGGGGACTCGTCAACCAGCTCGCCGACGACGGTCAGCTCGCCGACGCGGCGCGCGCGCTCGCCGGACGGCTTGCCGGCGGTCCGCCACTGGCGGTGGCGGCGATCAAGCGCCTGCTGAACGCGCAGGCGGCCCCGGCGCTGCGCGCGCAGCTCGATCTCGAGGCCGACGCGCAGACCGCGCAGGGAGAGTCCGAGGAGTTCGCGGAGGGCGTCGCCGCGTTCGCGCAGAAGCGCCCGCCGCGCTTCAGCCCGCCCGCAGAGGCCTGAGATGGCCGTCATCGGCATCGAGCCCCCGTCCCCGCTCTACGAGCACGAGCACGCGCTGTTCCGCGAGTCGTTCCGCGCCTTCCTGACTCAGGAGGTCGTCCCGCACGCCGCCGCGTGGGAGCGCGACGGCATCGTCCCGCGCGAGCTCTTCCTCAAGGCGGGCGAGCACGGCTTCCTCGGCATGGCCGTCCCGGAAGAGCTGGGCGGGGCCGGCGCGGCGGACTTCCGCTTCAACGCCGTCATCTCCGAAGAAGCGACCTACGCCGGCGTCGCCAGCGCGACGATGGGCCTCACGCTGCAAAACGACGTCTGCCTGCCCTATTTCCTCGAGCACGCCGACGACGAGCAGCGCCGGCGCTGGCTGCCCGGCATCGCGTCGGGCGAGCTTGTCACCGCGATCGCGATGACCGAGCCGGGCGCCGGGTCCGACCTGCAGGGCATGCAGGCGCGCGCCGTCCACGACGGCGACAGCTACATCCTCAACGGCTCCAAGACGTTCATCACCAACGGCATCCACGCCGACCTGGTCATCGTCGCCGCCAAGACGGACCCGGCCGCCGGAGCACGCGGCCTGTCGCTGCTCGTCGTCGAGCGCGGGATGGACGGCTTCCAGCGCGGGCGCAACCTGGAGAAGATCGGCCAGCACGCACAGGACACCGCCGAGCTGTTCTTCAACGACGTGCGGGTCCCGGCCGCCAACCTCCTCGGCCAGGAGGGCATGGGCTTCGTCTATCTCGTGTCCCACCTGGCCCAGGAGCGCATGTCGATCGCCGTGGGCGGCCTGGCGGCGGCCGAGGCGGCCATCGCGTGGACCGTGGACCACGTTCGCGCGCGCAACGCGTTCGGCCGCCCGATCGGCAGCTTCCAGCACCCGCGCTTCGTGCTGGCCGAGTGCCGCACGGAGGTCGCGGTCACGCGCGCCTTCGTCGAGCAGTGCCTGCGAAGGCTCGTCGCCGGGACCCTGTCGGGCGAGGAGGCCGCGATGGCGAAGTGGTGGTGCTCGGAGCTCCAGGGCCGTGTCGTCGACCGCTGCCTGCAGCTGTTCGGCGGCTACGGCTACATGCTCGAGTACCCGATCGCGCGCGCCTACGCCGACGCGCGCGTGACGCGCATCTACGGCGGCGCCAACGAGATCATGAAGGAGATCATCGGGCGCTCGATGGGGCTGGGCGACCGCTGACCGCGAGCGCCTCGAGGCACGCAGGCACGTCCTCGCACGGCAACTGGGCCGGGCGAACGACGCCGCGGCCAAGGCCGGGGATCATCGGGCTGACCAAGACCGCCGCGAAGGACTCGGCCGCTTCGGCGTGACCGTGAACGCCGTCATGCCGTTCGCCGACACGGGGATGACGGCCGCGATCCCGGAGGACAAGAAGGCGCCTCGTCGCGACCGTCCCGCTGGGGCGGGCCGCCGCCGCGTCTGAGATGGCCGCGGCCGTGGCGTTCCCGTTCCTCGCCTCCGCCGAAGCCGGCTACGTGACCGGTACCGTCATCCCAGTGCGACGGCGAATCTCCGTGAAGGCCGAATCGCTATTCGAGACCGAGCAGCTGCAGGCGCATGGCGTCGAGCTGCGCATCCGAGCTCTGCGTTGCGAGCTTCAGCAGCTCGATGTCTGCGTCCGGTCCGAGGGGCACGCGTGGGGCGGTGGCGCCATTCTCGGCCAGGGCGATGATCTCTTGCGCGGCAGCCTCCGAATCGAGCCCGGCGCTCTGGATCTGGTTGAGCGTAAGCGCGGTGCCGAAGACGCGATAGCCCTTGGCCGCGAAGCCGAGCGCCATGTCCCTTCCCAGCCCGGTGCTGGCTCCGGTGATCGCGACCGTCGGCGCGGTGCCGCCCTCTGTTCCAGTCATCGTTGGCCTCGATTCATCTCTCGTGGTTGGTCATGTGCGGGGGCTCAGTACGGGTGCTGTTGAAGCCATCCGATGTAGTCCTCCAGCGCCTCCTCGAACGAGTAGGCGGGCGCCCAGCCGGTGTCTTCTGCCAGTCGCTCCGAGCTGAACCCGTATGTCGGATAGGGCTCCTCGCGAAGGACGTCCGGATCGATCTTCAAGAGCTTCCCCGCGTCGGGACGTAGGCGGCTCAAAGCCAGCAGCTGCTCGCGAGGGCTGGTGGTAAAGCCGCTCGAGAGGTTGTAGACGCGATGCGCAAGAGCCTCGCTCTGCACCAGCCGCACAAGCGCGTTCGCGGTGTCGCGGACGTAGGTCAGCGGCGACATCGCGATCAGGTTCCAGAGATCCGGCAGCGGCATCCCCATGTAGCCGGTGCCACTGATCAGGTCGCCCTTGCCCGCCACGGTATGGACCGCCCGGCTCAGAGGGCTGCCCATGTAGGTGTACCCAGGACCGAACTCGGTCGGGATCCGCAGGACGGCCACATCCAGCGGCCCGCCGTTGAGCTTCTGCCCGGAGCGCACGTTCGCCGACCCGCCCATCTGCATCGACGTCGCGTAATCGAGCGCGATCGCTTCCAACGCGCGCTTGACCGTGGCCTCGAAGGTCGGCGCCAAGAGCAGCCGCTCGCCATCCGGGCCGGGCAGCGTCCGGCAAGCGTACCCGAAGTAATCGGCTTTGTCAAGTTCTTTCTGGACGCTCGTCCAAAACCGGGGTGGTCAGTCCCCGGCTGCGCGCGTAGCGCGACAGCGCGACGCCGTGGTGATCGGCGTCGCAGTGCCACGACGTGAGGGCCTTGCCGGCGCGCTCGGTGACCGCAGCCCGAGCACCCGCCCCAAAAAGCCGCGGAGCGATCGACGTCCTTTGACGTGCAGGCCAACCGGCCGATGCGCGTGATCATCCCTTAGCTCGGCACGAAGAAGCTCGTGGTGGCGCTCGTTGCCGCTTACAGGCAGAGCCCGCGGACGATCACATCGGCGACCAGGTCGGCGTGCTCGCGCACGGCCCGGGGCCGCAGCGGAGAGCCCCGATCGAAGTGCCGGGCGAGCGGGACCAGCGTGAACGGCGCGATCGCGCCGTGCAAGACGAGGAAGTGCAGCGTGCGCAGCGGCATCGCACGGATCCGCCCCTCGGCGACCAGGTAGTCCAGCAGGCGCTCGACCGGGGCGAGCGACGGCGCGATGTAGGTCGTGTAGATGTAAGCCAGGCGCTCGGTGTCCTGGCGCCCCTCGATGTCCATGAGCGCCAGCATCTCGGGATGGTCGGCCGACCAGATGACCATGCTGCGGACGAGCAGGCGCAGCTGCTCGAGCGGATCGGTCAGCGTGGGATCCCAGACACTCTGAAGGAAGCTCACGGCCCCCCCGAACCCGTAGTCGACCGCGGCGCGCCACAGGTCGTTCTTGGACCCGAAGCGCTGGTAGATGAGGTTGTGGCTCACGCCGAGCTCGCGGTTCAGCGTCCGCACCGAGACGCCCTCTAACCCATGGCGGGCGAACGCGCG
>VAWY01000048.1 GCA_005888335.1 Actinomycetota bacterium | reverse complement strand
CGAGATCGCTGCCGCGCCGAGCGCGGCCTGCAACGCCACGAGTGGCCTCGGCGCGCCGGCGAGTTCGCGTCGGGTCGGAAGGATCGCGACCGGCCGGAGCAGTTCGACGCGCGCAGCGGCAGACCCGCGGCCGCCGCCGCTGGGCGAAGCGTCGCCCGAGCCGACAGCACGCGGCGCCGCCAGCTGGACGCCGACGCCTGGGTCACCGGCCCGCGGCCGGCCGTGACGAGCAGCGCCGCAAAAACACCGAGGCCGACGAGGTCGCCCAGCGCGAAGTGGACGATGCCGGTCAGCTGGTAGAGAGCGTGTGCCCGATGGCGACGAGCCCGT
Source organism: Actinomycetota bacterium (assembly GCA_005888335.1). The sequence goes on along the minus strand of VAWY01000048.1, from coordinate 7,896 downwards.
AGACGCTTCCGGCGGCCAGACCGGTGAGGAGGATCTGGAGCCACAGGCTCACGGGCTCACCGTGCCGGGACTATGCCGATGATCGCCCCACCGCCGTGACGCCTCGCTGATCGAACGCGCGGCCGCACGCTATGCGCGACGCTCATCGTCTCGATGAGCCGGGGTCGTTTTGCCGAGTCGGGAACACCGTTTGGCACACGGTTGACGCCGGCTGAAGGTCATCTCGTGCCGACGCTCGGAGACTCAGCGGGGTCGACGGTGGCCGCCCAGCTGCCGAGGAGCTTGAGCGCCTCCTCGAAGCGAGAGCCGGGCTCGGCGGCGTAGGTGAAGATCGTCAGCCCGTGGTCTGCGGCGAGGTCCAGCCGGTTGAAGCTCAGGTGGAGCTCGCCGACGGCAGGATGGTGGAAGTGCTTGAGGCCGGTGTCGTGGAAGCGGACGTTGTGGGCGGCCCAGCGGGTACGGAACTCCTGGCTCTGCGTTGCCAGCTCGCCGACGAGGTCTGAGAGCTCGCGGTCGTGGGGGTCGCGGCCCGCGGCCCGGCGGAGGATGGCCACGGTGTCGTTGGCGGCGCGGTCCCAGTCGGCGTAGAACGCTTCGGCTCGCGAGTCGAGGAAGACGAATCGCGCGTGGTTGGGCGGCCGAGCGGGCGCGGCGTACAGCTCGGAGAACAGGGCACGTGCAAGCTGGTTGGCGGCGAGGATGTCGAGGCGCTCGTTGCCCACGTACGCGGCGGCGCCGGTGATCGCGTCGAGGGTCCACTGGACCTCGGGCCGGACGCGCTGCTTGGCCGGGCGCCGCCGCGGCCGCGCCGGCGTCGGCTGTGCGGCGCGGGCGAGGTCGAAGAGGTGGGCGCGCTCGGCGTCGTCGAGCTGGAGCGCCCGGGCCAGTGCGTCCAACACGCTCTGGGAGACGCCGCTCATGTCTCCGCGCTCGAGGCGGGTGTAGTACGGGCCGCTCACGCCGGCCAGGACGGCGACCTCCTCGCGGCGCAGTCCGGGAACGCGGCGACTGCCGTAGGAGGTCAGCCCCACCTGCTCAGGCGTGATCTTGGCGCGGCGGGAGGTGAGGAACTCGCGGATCTCCTTTTTCGTCTCCACGAGATCCAGCGTAGACCCGGCCGTACCCCTCTGGGGGACCCTGCCAGTACCTCTCTCAACAGGGACTCCCACCTTCTCGGAATCCGCGCTTTGCTGGCAGCCATGACCTTCAAGAAGACCTGGTTCATCACCGGCGCCGGACGCGGCATGGGCGTCGACTTCGCCAAGGCCGCGCTGTCCGCCGGCCACAACGTCGTGGCCACCGGCCGCAATCCCGACGCCGTCGCGCAGGCAGTCGGCGACGCGGACGATCTGCTCGTCGTCAAGCTCGACGTCACCAGCCCGCAGGACGCCGAGGCCGCGGTCGAGGCGGCCGTCGACCGCTTCGGCGGCATCGACGTGCTGGTCAACAATGCCGCCAGCTTCTACGCCGGGTTCTTCGAGGAGCTGACGCCTGAGCAGGTGGAGCGCCAGCTCACCACGAGCCTTCTCGGCCCGATGCACGTCACCCGCGCCGTCCTGCCCCTCATGCGCAAGCAGCGCTCCGGCCACGTCATCACGATCTCCTCGTCGGCGGGGTTCGCGGGCTTCGAGTACGGGACCGCCTACGCCGCGTCGAAGTTCGGCGTCGACGGGTGGATGGAGTCGCTCGCGCCCGAGGTCGAGCCGTTCGGGATCCACACGACGGTCGTCAACCCGGGGTTCTTCCGCACCGAGCTGCTCACCAAGGAGTCGACGAACTACGCCCCAGCGTCCATCGAGGACTACGCCGAGCGCAACGCCGCCCAGCGTGAGTTCTGGGACGGCATGAACGGCAAGCAGGGCGGCGACCCGGCCAAGCTCGCGCAGGCGCTGCTGACCCTCGCGGGCGCGGAGCAGCCGCCGCTCCGGTTCATCGCGGGCGCCGACGCGCTCGCCCAGGCCGAGGAGAAGCTCGCCGAACGCCGGCGGCAGATCGACGCCTACCGCGACCTGTCGTCGTCGCTGGCGCTCGACGAGGCGGAGACCGCAGCGTGAGCACCGCTCAGCACACCCGCCGCGTCGCGGTCATCACGGGCGCCTCGTCGGGCATCGGCGAGGCAACCGCCCGCGCCCTGGCCGTCGATGGCCACCGGGTCGCGCTGCTCGCCCGCCGGGCAGACCCCATCAAGGCGCTGGCAGACGAGCTCGGAGGCGGCGCCATCGACATCGAGGCCGACGTCACCGACCGCGACTCGATCGTCGCCGCCGCAGACCGCGTTCAGCGCGAGCTGGGTGGCGCGGACATCCTCGTCAACAACGCGGGCGTCATGCTGACCGCGCCCTTCAGTTCCGACCAGCGCGAGGAGCACCGGCGCATGGTCGAGACCAACCTGCTCGGCGCGATGACCGCCACCGAGGTCTTCCTCGAACAGCTCGGCGCCGGCGGCGGCGGCGACCTCGTGAACGTCTCCTCGGTCGCCGGTCGCGTCGCGCCGGCCGGCTTCGCCGCCTACGCGGCGACCAAGTGGGGGATCAACGGCTGGTCGGAGGCTCTGCGTGTCGAGCTGCAGCCCGCTATCCGCGTGACGGTCATCGAGCCTGGCGCCATCGCAACCGAGCTGGCCGACCACATCACCCACGCCGACAGCAAGAAGGCCGCCGAGCAGGCGACCGCCGAGATGGGGATCCCCGCAGAGGACATCGCCGACGTCATCGCCTTCGCCGTCAGCCGCCCGCACCGCGTCGCGCTCAACGAGATCCTCGTGCGGCCCACGGTGCAGGCCATGTGATGGTCGCCAGCGGGTGGTTGCTCAGCGCTCGCTGGTCGGTGCGGCGGAGTACTCGTCGTCGGCGACCTTGTCGCCCCAGTGGACGGCGACGTGCTCGGCGTCGACCTCGTTGAGGGCGAGGTGGACCATGAAGCGGCCCGACGCGGCGCCGTGCCAGTGGTCCTCATCGGGCTCGAAGAAGACGCGGTCGCCCGGCCGGATGACCTCGATCGGGCCACCACGGCGCTGGCACAGCCCGACGCCCTCGGTGACGTAGATCGTCTGGCCGAGCGGGTGCGTGTGCCACGCGGTGCGCGCACCGGGCGTGAAGTGCACGAGGTTCGCCTGCACGCGGGCGGGCGCCGGGGCGGCGGCCACCGCGTCGATGTACACGTCGCCGGTGAACCAGTCCTCGGGGCCCTTGGCGGTGTCGATGCTGCTTCTCGTGATCTCCATGTCGGATGGCCTCCTGACGTCGGTTACCGGCGACGCGCGGCCGGCTCGAGCGCCGGGCTCTGCCAGCCGGCGTCGGCGGGATTGAGGTTCGTGCCGGGCGGGACGATCTCGTCGATGCGGTCGAGCACGTCGTCCGTCAGGACGACGTCGGCGGCCGCGAGCTGGCTCTCGAGGTGCTCCATCGTGCGCGGCCCGATGATCGGCGCGGTGACCGCAGGATGGTTGAGCACGAAGGCGATCGCGAGCCGGATGAGGGTGATGCCGGCCTCGTCCGCCAGCTGCGCCAGCTGCTCGGCGGCGTCGAGCTTGCGCTGGTTCTCGGGCAGCGAGAGGTCGTAGCGGTTGGCCAGTCGCTGCCGCGCCGAGGAGACCGGCCCGGAGATGTCGGTGTCCTTGCGGTAGCGTCCGGACAGCCATCCGCCCTGCAGCGGGCTCCAGGGGATGACGGCCATGCCGTAGCGCTGGCAGGCGGGCAACACCTCGGCCTCGATGCCGCGGGTGAGGATGGAGTACGGCGGCTGCTCGGAGATGAAGCGCTGAAGGTGCCGGTCGCGGGCCGTCCATTGCGCCTCGACGATCAGCGAGGCGGGGTAGGTGGAGTGGCCGATGTAGCGGACCTTGCCCTGGTGGATGAGGTCGCTGAGCGCGCCGAGCGTCTCGTCGAGATCGGTGTCCGGCGTCGGGCGGTGGACCTGGTAGAGGTCGATCCAGTCGGTGCCGAGCCGGCGCAGCGAGTTCTCGACCGCCTGGACGATCCAGCGCCGCGAGGTGCCGCGCCGGTTGGGGTCGCTGTCGTCGCCGACCGGCATGGTGAGCTTGGTGGCGAGCACCACGTCGTCGCGGCGGCCTTTGAGCGCCTTGCCGACGATCTCTTCGGACTCGCCGGCGGAGTAGACGTCGGCGGTGTCGATGAAGTTGATGCCGGCGTCGAGCGCGGCGTGGATGATGCGGATCGACTCGTCGTGGTCGGGCTCGCCCCAGGCGCCGAACATCATGGCGCCGAGGCACAGCTTGCTGACCGAGACGCCGGTGCGTCCCAGCGGACGGTGGTCCATGGGGCTCCTTCGGGGCTACTAGGGGGTTCGGGCTTCGTCGGGCGTCGATGCCCAACTGGCGAGCAGGTCGACCGCCTCCTGGGAGCGGCTGCCCGGCTCCGCGCTGTAGACCGAGATCGTCACCCCGGCATCGGCCGGGAGCTCCATGACCTCGTAGCTGAGCTCGAGGTCGCCGACGATCGGGTGGTGCAGCCGCTTGGTGCCTGTCTGGTGGTAGCGAACGTTGTGCGCGGCCCACCAGGTGCGGAACTCGGCGCTGCGGACCGACAGCTCGCCGATGAGATCGGAGAGCCCGCGGTCGTGGGGGTGGCGGCCGGCCTCGGAGCGCAGGTGCGCGACGAGGTCCTTGGCCACGCGCTCCCAGTCGACGTAGAAGTCCTGCGCGGCCGGGTCCAGGAACGTGAAGCGGGCGCTGTTCGCGGGCTGCTCGCGGCTCTCGAACAGCGGGGCGTAGAGCGCGCGGCCGAGCGGGTTGGCGGCCAGGTAGTCGACGCGGCTGTTGTGCACGATGGCCGGCGTCGTGATCGAGTCGAGGATGCGATGGACGACGGGGCGCACGCGCTGCTGCACAGGCCGCCGGCGCCTGGGCGCGATCGGGTTCGCCGCCCGGGCCAGGTCGAACAGGTGGGCGCGCTCGGCGTCGTCGAGCTGCAGCGCTTGCGCGAGCGCCTCCAGGACGCTCTCTGACACGCCGCTGGCGTTGCCGCGCTCCAGGCGCTTGTAGTACTCGACGCTGACGCCGGCGAGTGACGCGACCTCCTCGCGGCGCAGGCCCGGCACGCGGCGCGGGCCGTACGTGGGGAGTCCGGCCTGGTCGGGCGTGACCTTCGCTCGCCGCGAGGTGAGGAACTCGGCGATCTCGTTGGTCAGGTCCATGAACTCGACAGTACCCGCGTCGCGGGCGGGCAAGGGTGCCCTGTCAGTACCCCTCTCGCAGGGCCTCTCAGTTCGGCCGAGACGGTGCTTCTCTGGATGCCATGCGTGCAGCGATCTTCAATGAACCCGGGTCCATCACCATCGGCGAGCGTCGCGACCCCGTCGTCGCCGAGCCCACCGACGCGGTGGTTCGCGTCGTGCTGGCCTGCGTGTGCGGCTCGGACCTCTGGTACTACCGGGGCGACTCGCCGTTCGAGCCGGGGCCGATCGGCCACGAGTTCGTGGGCGTCGTCGAGGACGTCGGCGCCGACGTCCGCGAGATCACGAAGGGCGACTTCGTCATCGCGCCGTTCGCCTTCAGCGATGGCACCTGCCCGCACTGCCGCCACGGCATCACCTCGGCGTGCGTGGCCGGCGGGTTCTATCCCTCCAACGGCGACGGCGGCCAGGGCGAGGCGGTACGGGTGCCGCTCGCCGACGGCTCGCTGGTCAAAGTCCCGGGGTCCGGGCACTCCGACGAGATGCTCGCCTCGCTGTTGACGCTCTCGGACGTGATGTCCACCGGCCACCACGCGGCGGTCTGCGCCGGTGTGGCGCGCGGGAGCGTTGTCGCGGTCGTGGGTGACGGCGCCGTGGGGCTGTCCGGCGTCCTGGCCGCGCAGCGCCTCGGTGGCGAGCGCATCATCGCCCTGAGCCGCAATCCGGCCCGTCAGCGGCTCGCACGCGAGTTCGGTGCGACCGACGTCGTCGAGCAGCGTGGCGAGGACGCAACCGAAGCCGTCATGGAGCTCACCAACGGCGTGGGCGTCGACGCCACGCTGGAATGCGTCGGGACCGGCCAGGCGATGGAGACGGCGCTGTCGATCGCGCGACCGGGCTCGATGGTCGGCTACGTCGGCGTACCGCACGGCGTCGAGCTGCCGATCGGCGAGATGTTCTTCCGCAACAAGGGGGTGCGCGGCGGCTCGGCGCCGGCCCGGGCGTACATCCCCGAGTTGCTCGACGATGTCCTGGAGGGCCGCATCACCCCCGGCCGCGTCCTCGACTACGAAACCGACCTCGACGGCATCGCCGACGCATACGCCGCGATGGACGAGCGGCGAGCGATCAAGTCGCTCGTCCGCGTGGGGACGATCTGACGATGGCGCCGTGGGAGAGCGCTGATCTGGACAGGATCGAGGCCGCTCAGGAGCTGGAGATCGCGCCGCGCCGCGGGGACGGGTCGCTGCGCACGCCGGTGCCGATCTGGGTCGTGCGCGCCGGCGACGACCTCTACGTCCGCGCCGCCCATGGCGACCGGAGCGGCTGGCATCGCGTCGCTCGCAACAGCTGCGAGGCGCGCATCTACGCCGCGGTCGCCGGCGTGGCCGCGACCGTCGGGCTCGTGGCCGGCGGCATGTTCGCGGGCTGGCTGTCGTGGCGGGTCGGCTTCTTCATCAACGTGCCTCTCGGCCTGGCCATGATCGTGGCCGCCCCGAGGTATCTGCCCGAGACCGCGCCAGAGCCGGGGCAGGCCGATGTCGCCGGCGCGTTGTCGTCGACGCTCGGCATGACCGCGCTCGTCTAGGAGGCTGGAGCGCCAGGACGATCAGGAGGCGCAGGAATTCTGGGTGCTCCCTGAGCGCGTCGCTGGCGATCTCGACGGAGGCGGCGAGGTGCTCCTCGGGCGTTCCGATGCGCTCCTGAGGCAAGCGCAGGCTCGAGAAGAACCGCACCGCGCCGCGCTCCATGACGGCGAGCAGCGCTCGATCTACCACTACTTCGGGTACGCCACGCTTCGTACTTTTTGTAGTTGACACTCCAATGCGTGTCTTGTAGCGTGCGCTCCAATGTTGTTGAGCGAGAGGAGCGACATGCGTGCCGATGTGGTGATCGTCGGCTACGGCCCGGTCGGCGCCAGCGCCGCGAACTACCTCGGCCAGGCGGGTGTCGACGTCGTCGTGGTCGAGCGCGACCCGACTCCGTATGCGCGGGCGCGGGCGATCTCAACGGACGAGGAGGTGCTGCGCTGCTGGCAGCACGCCGGGCTGGCCGAGCAGCTGAAGTCCGAGATGCTCGGCGACCGGCCGCTCGACTTCGTCGATCGCCGCGGCCGCTCGTTCCTGAGCTTCGCGCCCAGGTCACGCGGCAACGGGCATCCGCCGCAGATGTTCATCTATCAGCCGGCGCTCGAGCGCACGATCCGCGCCGGTGTCGAGCGGTTCGGCAACGTCACCGTGCTGCTCGAGCGGGAGGCGGGCGCGGTCCGCCAGGGTCCCGACGGCGTCGAGCTCGATGTCACTGACCTGCGCGACGGGTCGCAGAGCGTGATCCGCGCGCGGTACCTGCTCGCGTGCGACGGCGGGTCGAGCCCGATCCGCACGCAGCTTGGCATCGGGTTCGAGGGCAAGACCTACGAGGACCCGTGGGTCGTGATCGACACGAAGGTCAAGCAGGAGTGGCCGGAGGTCGACCGCCTGCGCTTCCACTGCGACCCCGAACGGCCGGCGGTCGACTGCCCGACGCCGCTGGGCCACCATCGTTGGGAGTTCCCGGTCCTGCCGGGCGAGGACCGCGACGAGGTCTCGAGCGAGGCCTACATCTGGACGCTGCTGGAGCGGTACGGCATTACGCCGGAGCACGTCGAGATCCTGCGGCGCGCCGTCTACGTGCATCACGTGCGCTTCGCGGAGCGCTGGCGCGAGGGACGCATCTTCCTCCTGGGCGACGCCGCGCACTGCATGCCGCCGTGGATCGGGCAGG
>VAWY01000101.1 GCA_005888335.1 Actinomycetota bacterium | reverse complement strand
ATCGGCACCCGCGTCGGCTACGCCAACACCCGCGCCGACAAGCAGCACGCGCTGGTCAAGGTCCGCGGGGAGCGCGAGAACCTCGAGGGGCACCTCACGGCGCTGGTCTCCGAGCAGCGCCGCATCCAGGCCAAGCTCGCCGCGGTGGCCCGGCAGCAGCAGGGCGGCTCGACGCGCTCGCTGCCCGCCGGACCGATCAACCCGGGCTCGGGGCAGCTGATCTGGCCGGTCAACGGCCCCATCACCTCGCCGTTCTGCGAGCGGCGCGCGTGGGAGGCCTGCCATCCGGGCATCGACATCGGGGTTCCGTCGGGGACGCCCATCCGTGCCGCGGCGGCGGGGAAGGTCGTGCTCACCCAGGGCGAGGCCTCCTCCGGCGGCTACGGCAACTTCACCTGCATCCAGCACACGGCGTCGATGTCGACGTGCTACGCGCACCAGTCGAACATCGGCGTCTCCGTCGGCCAGTCGGTCTCCCAGGGCCAGGTCATCGGCACCACCGGCTGCACCGGGCGCTGCTTCGGGCCGCACCTGCACTTCGAGGTGCGCATCAACGGGGCGGTGACCAACCCCATGAACTACCTCTAAAGGCTTCGCGTCCGGATGCCGATGCTCCGGACTGGGGTCATTCGTGGTGCGTCCTCTCCCCGGCATTCTCTCTGGCGTCCTCGCCGCCGCCGCCGTCATCGCCGCGTTCGCCAGCGTCGTCTGGGTGGTCGCGCCACGTAGCGGCGAGCCCGCACGCTGGCCCGGGCACGCGACGGTCGACCGCGAGTCGTTGCGGCTGCTCGCACCGGCGCCTGCCGCCCTCCCGGTCTTCCGGGCGGCCGCGGCCGTGCGGGCGCGCGTCGCGCCCACGCCCCGCTCGCCGCGCGTCGCGCCCACGCCCCGCTCGCCTCGCACGCCGCGCCGCGCCGCGACGGTGCGCCCGGGCTCGGCGCAGCCCGCCCCCGCGGCGCCCGTCCGGGCTCCCGGCGCAGCGGCGCCGACCGCCACCCCGCGGGTCGCCGCCGCTCCGGCCGCCGAGCGTCGCGCCGACAGCCAGGCCGCCCCTCAGTCGCCCGCCGCGCCGGCCGGCCCGCTCAACCCGGCCGCGACCACGGTCGAGAGCGCATCGAGCTCCGCCGGCCAGGCCATCACGCCGGTCAGCCCGCAGGCGGGCGCCGCGGTCGTGCAGGCCGGTGCGACCGTCGCGGACGTCATCCGCGGCCTGTAGACCCCGCTTGGGCTCAGAGCACCTTGCCCAGCCAGCGCAGGGTCTCGGCCTGCAGGTCGCCGTCGTGCTGGACGGAGCGGTGGTGGCCCCCCGGGACCGCGATGAGCCGGGCGTTCGGCGCGGCGCGCGCGAGCTCGCGCGAGTGCTCGACCGGCACGCGCTCGTCGCCCTCGGCGTGCAGGAGCAGCAGCGGGAGCTCGAGGGCGGCGGTCGCGAGCAGATCGTCGTGCTCGGCGAGGACGGCATCCAGTCCGTCGGCGTCCGCGCGGAACTCGAAGGCGTCCGAGCGCAGGCCACGGCGCAGCATGTCGGCGCTCGCCGGGCAGATCGCCACCACCGCGCGCGCGGCCACGCGCTCGGCGGCCACGATCGCCAGGTAGCCGCCCATCGACGATCCCCGCAGGGCGAGCGGCGCGCCGCCCGGCAGCAGCGCCGCCATGGCGGCGACGTCGTCGAGGACGCCGGCGCCCAGCGCGCCCTCGCTCTCGCCGTGCCCGCGGGCGTCGAAGGCCAGCGCGGCGAAGCCGTGGGCGCGACACGCGCGGGCGAAGTCGAAGTGCGACTCCTTGGCCGACGAGGCGCCGTGGAGGATGAGCACGGCGCCGCGCGGCTCGGCCTCGGGCAGGAACAGCGCGTAGGCGAGGCCGTTCTTGCGGCCGAGGCGCTCGGGCGGGGCGATCTGGACGACGCGGGGCCGGGGCACGATGCGCCGGTATGGTGGCGGCTCGCCATGGCCGCCGTCCAGCAGCTGTCCGCCGCCTATCCGCTCGGCAGCCGGCTCAACGAGGCCGGCGCGCTCGAGATCGGCGGCTGCGACGCGCGCGAGCTCGCGCGCGAGTTCGGCACGCCGTGCTACGTCGTCGCCGAGGACGACCTGCGCGCGCGGGCCCGCGCGTTCCGCGACGCCTTCCGCGCGCGCACCGACCGCTTCGACGTCCTCTTCGCCACCAAGGCGTTCCCGTGCACGGCGGTCATGCGGGTGCTGCGCGAGGAGGGGCTCGGCTGCGACGTCGCCTCGGCCGGCGAGCTGCACCTCGCCCTGCGGGCAGGCTTCGACCCGGCGCGGATCGTGCTGCACGGCAACGCGAAGTCCGAGGCCGAGCTGCGCGCCGCGCTCGGCGCGGGGGTCGGCCACGTCGTGCTCGACAACGACGACGAGATCGATCGCCTCGAGCGCCTGGCCGCCGGCCGCGCGCAGCGCGTCCTGTTGCGCGTGACGCCCGGCGTGCGCGGCCGGACCCACGACTTCATCTCCACCGGCCAGGCCGATTCGAAGTTCGGCTTCTCGATCGCCGACGCGCGCGCGGCGATCGAGCGCCTGCGCGGCTCGGACGCGCTCGCGCTCGCCGGCCTGCATATGCACATCGGCTCGCAGCTGCTCGAGCTGGCGCCCTTCCGGACCGCCGTCGAGGCGATCGCCGAGCTGGGCGACTTCGACGCCTACAACCTCGGCGGGGGCCTCGGCGTCGCCTACACCGACGAGCGCGTGCCGCCGCTCGAGGACTACGTCGCCACGAAGGCCGACGCGGTCCGCGACGTGTTCGGTCCAGGCAAGCTCGTCCTCGACGAGCCGGGGCGGGCGCTCACCGCCGCCTCGACGGTCACGCTCTACACGGTCGAGTCGGTCAAGCGCAACGTCTCGACGTGGGTCGCCGTCGACGGCGGCATGTCGGACAACCTGCGCCCGATGCTCTACGGCGCGCGCTACGAGGCGCAGGTCGCCGACCGCTTCGGGGGGGCGACGCCGTGCCGGCTGGCCGGCAAGCACTGCGAGTCCAGCGACGTGCTCGTCGACGAGGTCCTGCTCGACGACCCGCGCCGCGGCGACCTGATCGTCACCCCCACCACCGGCGCCTACGGCTACGCGCTGGCCAACAACTACAACGGCGTGCCGCGGCCGCCGGTCGTCTTCGTCAAGGACGGCGACGCGCGGCTCGTCGTGCGCCGGGAGACCCTCGAGGACCTGGTTGCCCGGGACCTTTAGGGTCGGCCTGCTCGGCTACGGGACGGTCGGGTCGGCGTTCGCCGCGCTGCTGGCCGAGCGCGCCGACGGCGTCGAGCACATCACCGGGCTGAGCCCCGAGCTCAGCGGCGTCCTGACGCGCTCGCGCGGGTCGTTCGACGAGATCCTCGGCGCGTCGGACCTCATCGTGGAGGTCATGGGCGGCCTCGAGCCGGCGCGCGAGTACGTGCTGCGCGCGATGCGGGCAGGCAAGCACGTCGTCACCGCCAACAAGCAGCTGCTCGCGCGGTTCGGCGAGGAGCTGTGGGGCTGCGCGCGCGCGAACCGGGTGCAGCTGCGCTTCGAGGCCGCCGTCGGCGGCGTGGTCCCGGTCATCCGCGTGCTGCAGGAGTCGCTGGCCGGCGCGCACGTCGAGCGCGTGACGGGGATCGTCAACGGGACGAGCAACTTCATCCTCACCGAGATGGCGCGCGAGGGGATGACGTACGCCGACGCGCTGGCCGAGGCGCAGCGGCTGGGCTACGCCGAGGCCGACCCGACCGAGGACGTCAACGGCGCCGACGCCGCGGCGAAGATGGCGATCCTCGCGCGGCTGGCCTTCGACACGCCGGTGCACCTCGACGACGTGCGCTACGAGGGGATCGACCACATCACCGGCGACGACATGGAGTATGCGCGCGACCTCGGCCTCGGGCTCAAGCTGATCGGGACCGCCGAGCGCATCGACGGCGGCTTGAGCGTCCGCGTGCACCCGGCGTTCCTGTACGCCGGCCATCCGCTCGCGGCGGTGCAGGGCGCCTACAACGCGGTGACGGTCGAGTCGCCGGCCATCACCGAGATCACGCTCAGCGGCCCGGGCGCCGGCGGGCCGCAGACGGCCAGCGCCGTGCTCGGCGACGTCATCAGCGCGATGATCCCGCCGGCCCAGACGCCGCCCACGCGCGAGCGCCTGGAGATCGTCGAGGACGTCGAGTCGGCCTTCTACCTGCACATGGAGGTCGCCGACCGCCCGGGGGTCCTCGCCCAGGTCGCGCAGGTCCTCGGGCTGCAGGGCGTCTCGATCAAGTCGGTCGTGCAGAAGGGGCTGGGGGAGAACGCGCGGCTGGTGATGGTGGCCCACCCGATCCTCGAGTCGCGCTTCTTCGCCGCGCTGGAGATGATCGCCGGGCTGGACTTCATGCGCTCGCGCCCGCGGGCGATCCGCGTCATCGAGGCGGAGTACGTGTGAGGCCGGGGCTGATCGAGCGCTACCGCGACCGGTTGCCGTTCGCGGAGGGCGACCCGGTGGTGAGCATGGGGGAGGGCTCGACGCCGCTCGTGCTCGCCGAGCGCGTCTCCGAGCGCGCCGGGACCGAGGTGTGGCTGAAGCTCGAGGGGCTCAACCCCACCGGGTCGTTCAAGGACCGCGGGATGACGTGCGCGGTCAGCGCGGCGGTGCGCGAGGGCGCCGAGGCGGTCGTCTGCGCGTCGACGGGCAACACGGCGGCGAGCGCGGCGGCCTACGCGGCGCGGGCGGGGCTGCGCGGGGCGGTCATCGTCCCCGAGGGCAAGATCGCGGCGGGCAAGCTCGCCCAGGCGCTCATGCACGGCGCGCGCGTCGTCGCCCTGCGCGGCAACTTCGACCAGGCGCTCAAGCTGGTCCGCGAGCTGGTCGAGCGCCACCCGATCGCGCTCGTCAACAGCGTCAACGAGTTCCGCCTCGCCGGGCAGAAGACCGCGGCCTTCGAGATCGCCGAGCGCGTGGACATCGACGCGCTGTACATCCCGGTCGGCAACGCCGGCAACGTGACGGCCTACTGGCGCGGCTTCCGCGAGCTCGAGCTGGCGCCGCGGCTGCTCGGGTTCCAGGCCGAGGGCGCGGCGCCGCTGGTCCACGGCGCGCCGGTCGAGCGCCCGGAGACCGTGGCGAGCGCGATCCGCATCGGCAACCCCGCCCGCTGGGAGGAGGCGATGGACGCGTTCACCGCGTCGCGCGGCATGGTGCGCGCGGTCAGCGACGACGAGATCCTGGCCGCCTACCGCTTCCTGGCCGCCGAGGAGGGCGTGTTCTGCGAGCCGGCCTCGGCCGCGTCGGTGGCCGGCCTGCTCAAGTTCGGCGCCGACGGGGCCGCGCGCGTGGCGTGCGTGCTCACCGGCCACGGCCTCAAGGACCCGCAGACCGCGCTCGACCAGGCCGCGCCGGTCGTGCCCGCCGACGCGGACCTCGCCGCGCTCGAGCGCGCCGTCCTGCGCTGATGCAGCGCCGGCGCCTCGTCCGCGTCCCCGCGTCGACGGCCAACCTCGGCCCGGGCTTCGACGCCTTCGCCGCTGCCCTGTCGCTGCACATGGAGCTCGAGGTCGTCGAGACCGGCGCGTTCGCCGTCGTCACCGACCTCGCCGTGCCCTGCGACCGCTCGAACCTGCTCGTGCGCGCGTTCGAGCGGCTGGCGAGCGCCGAGCGCTTCGAGTTCCGCGTGCGCTCGCAGATCCCGCTCGTCGGCGGGCTGGGCTCCAGCGCGGCGGCGATCGTGGCCGGGCTCGTCGCCGCCGACCACCTCTTCGAGCTCGACGCCGACCTGCTCGCAGCGGCCACCGAGCTCGAGGGCCATCCCGACAACGTCGCGGCCGCGCTGCACGGCGGGGTCGTCGTCTGCGCCGACGGGGAGGTGACGCGCCTGGACCCGCCCGTCGCGCTCGAGACGGTGCTCGTCGTGCCGGGCGAGGCGGTTCCCACGGCGGCGGCCCGCGCGGCCCTGCCGGAGCGCGTCACGCTCGCCGACGCCACGTTCAACGTCGCGCACGGCGCGCTGCTCGCGCTCGGGCTGGCGACGGGCGACCTCGACCTCGTCTCGCGCGGGCTGGCCGACCGCCTCCACCAGCCCCACCGCGCGCACCTCTTCCCGCGCTCGGCCGAGCTGATCGAGCGCGCCCGCGACCTCGGCGCGCTCGGCGCCACGCTGTCGGGCGCCGGGCCGACCGTGCTCGTCTGGTGCCACCTCGACCAGACCGCCGGCGTGATCGAGCGCCTGCGCCGCGAGGCCGAGGGCTGGGCGTCCGTCCAGCGCACGCCGTTCGAGGCGACCGGCGCCGATGTGCGCTCGCTCTGAGCTAGCCCGTGATGTGGACGCGCGCGCCGAGGCGGGCGAGGCGCAGCAGCCGCCGCATGTCGCCCGATCGCGCCCGCAGGCAGCCCAGCGAGTCGGCCGCGCCGACGGTCGCCGGCACGTGAGTGCCGTGGAGGGCGAGGCGGTCGCCGCCCGTCCAGCCCTGCGCCAGCCGCGGCTGGTGGCCGGACAGCGCGACGATGCAGCAGCCGTAGGGTCCCCAGCCGCGCAGGCCGTCGGTGACGGCGAACCAGCCGGTCGGCGTGGGTGTGGCCGCCGAGCCGATGCCGACCGTCATGCGCAGGACGGCGCGCCCGCCCTCGACGACGCGCAGCTCGCGCTCGGAGAGGTCGACGTCGATGCGCACCGGCTCGCGCACCAGCCGCACCCGCGAGGCGGGCACCCAGCCCAGCGCCCCGTTGGCGAGCTCGGTGGCGATGACGGCGAGCCAGGGCCCCTGCCGGCGAACGACCGGCAGGACGCGAGGCGAGCCGAACTCCGTCCGCGGGCCGACGCGGCCGACGACCGCGCCGCCCGGCGCGTCGCGCAGCGTGGCCGGGGCGACCAGGCGCGCGCCGAGGTCGGCGGCGGCGGGCAGCGGGGTGCGCACCGGGGCGCGCAGCGCCAGGCGCGGCGGCAGCGGCGTGAGCACCGGCCGCACGGCCTCCGGGGGCGGGGCGGGGCCGCCCAGCAGCGCGGCGGCGACCACCGCGAGGAGCCCCTGTCCGCCCGTCATCTGGCCGGGGCGCCAGCCTCCTCCTGCATGCGCTCGACGCGGCCGCGCGCGTCGCCGAGGTCGAGGCGCTCGAGCACCTCGACGGCGAGCCGCAGGTAGTCGGCCCCGAGGTCGGGGCGGTGGTCGAGGATCGAGACAGCCCGCTCGGCCGACTCGGCGTAGGCGATCGACGCCCGGATCGTCGTGTCGAAGACGCGGTCGCCGAAGTGCTGCTTGAGCTGGGCGTAGGCCTCCCGCGAGTGCACCGTCCGCATGTCGGCGATGTTGAGCACGACGCCCAGCCAGTTGAGGTCGGCGTTCAGCCCGTCACGCGCCAGGTCCATGACCTCGAGCGCCTGCTCGACGCCCTGCAGCGCGAAGTACTGCGCCTCGGCGCTGAGCAGGGCGTGGTCGGAGGCGACGAGCGCGTTGACCGTCAGCAGCCCGAGCGCCGGCGGGCAGTCGACGAGGACCAGGTCGTAAGGGCGCTTGACGTCGCGCAGGGCGCGCCTGAGCGTCAGCTCCCTCCCCATCTTGCCGCCGAGCACGAGCTCGGCCTCGGCCAGTGTCAGGTTCGCCGGCAGGACGTCGTCGACGACGGCGTCCCTGGCCTTCGCGTTGCCCACCAGCACGTCGCCGATCGTCGGCTCCGCGTCGGCGGGGATGTCGAAGTAGTCGGAGAGGTTTCCCTGCGGGTCGAGGTCGACGGCGAGCACCTCGAGGCCGGCACGGCGGAAGACGTCGGTGAGCGTGCGCACCGTCGTCGTCTTGCCGGTGCCGCCTTTCTGGGAGAGGACGGCGACGGTTTCAGCCATGAGCGCGGCAGAGTAACCCGCGCGGCGGTCAGGCCGTAGCCTCGAATTCCTCCTCGGCCGCCGCAGGCACCTCGGCGACCTCGAGGTAGGTCAGCCGATAGCGGCCGACCACGATCTCGTCCCCGTCGCGCAGCCCGCGCCAGTCCACGCGCTCGCCGTTGACGAACACGCCGTTGAGCGAGCGGTCGTCGAGGACGCGCACGCCGTCGGGCTGGCGCACGATCAGCGCGTGGCGGCGGCTCACCGTCGGGTCGTCGAAGCGCACGTCGGCGGCCAGCGAGCGGCCGACGCGCGTCCACTCCTTGGTCAGCGGGACGGTGACGATGCGCCCGCCGTCGTCGTAGGCGAGGTGCTCGCCCGGCTCGCCGGCGACCAGGCGGGCGCTCTCGATCCAGCTCTCGCGATCCTTCTCGTCGATCGGCACCGGCGTCTGGCGCGGAAAGCGCGTCCCGGGGCCGAAGAGGGAGGCGCGCGTGAACGCCGAGCCACCGCAGCCGGGGCAGTCGGGGAGCGTGTCCGTGGCGGCCAGCGTCACCACATAACCGCACTCCTCGCACCGGAACGATCCGGTTCCGGCCAGGGTGCCCGACATCAGTGACTCCATCCCCGCTCTCCCTCCAGCGCCCCGCCGGCGCCGTCGCAGTTCGTGCGGATCCTAACGTACGCCGGAGATTTGACCAGCGGGTGGTCGGCGAAAAGACGCATTGAGCGATCGTGAAAAGCCGGAAGGAGCGAACGTTCGCCCGGCGAATGTGAGCGGCATGTCCGGACCCCGTGCCGATCTCGAGCGCCACCTGCTCCGCAAGGGGCTGGGCGCCCTCACACGCGATCGCGACCGCTGCGCCGACTGCGGTCGCACTCCGCTCGCCGGTGAGCGGATCCACCACTACGAGCACGAGTTCGTCTGCGCGCTCTGCCGCCCCTTGCGCGGCGCCGAGCCGCAGCGCACCGAGCTCGTCCATCACTGCGAGCACGGCCACACGGTGCGGAGGCTGGCCCGAGCGGCATAATCCGGCCGCCCGTGGACCCGCTCACCGTCTCGGTCACGATCAGCCGGCCGCGCGAGGAGGTCTTCGCCTACCTCGTCGACATCGCCAACCACGCGGAGTTCAGCGACCACTACCTGACCGACTGGCGGATGACGCGCGTGGACACGGCGGGCCGCGGCGCGGGCGCGCGCTTTCGCTTCCTCGCGCCGTTCCAGCGCTTCGACTGGGCCGACGTCACGTTCATCGAGGTCGAGCCGCCGCGGCGGATCGTCCAGGCCGGGCGCGGCGGCAAGTACAACCGCACGCGGCTGCGCAGCGTGTGGGAGCTCGAGCCGGGCGCCGCCGGGACGACGCGCGTCTCGTTGACCGTAGAGACGCGCCCGGCGATGCGGTCGGACCGGTTGATGGAGTCCTTCGGCCTGCGCGGGTGGCTCAAGCGCAAGAGCGCGAAGGCGCTGCGCCGCGTGCGCTCGATCCTCGAGGAGGGCGAGGGGCGCGGGCAGCGCGCGACGATCGCGGGGTTGTGACGGCGTCAAGGGCGGCCGGATGAAGCCCGAGTGGGTCAAAAGACGAGGCCGGACGCCGATGTCGTGCTATACCCCCGGCTCGATGAGCCGCCGCCGCGTCGCCCTGATCGCGTCCATCCTCGCCGCCGCGGCGCCGCTCGCGGGCTGCGGCAACAAGGAGTCCGAGATCAAGTCCGCCGAGACGGAGGGCGCCTACCTCGACGTCGGCCAGCTCCGCTACCAGATCGAGATCTCGCGCGAGCTCAACCCGGCGGACATCGAGGACCGCGCGTACCTCGAGGGGCTGCCCCGCTCCGCCGCCCTCTTGCGACCGGGTCAGACGTGGTTCGCGGTGTTCGTCCGCGTCGAGAACGACACGAAGAAGCCCCAGCCGGCGGCGACCGACTTCCAGCTCACCGACACGCAGGACAACGTCTACAGGCCGGTGGCGCTGCCGCGCGCCAACCCGTTCGCCTACCTCGGGGGACGGGTGCCCGGCAAGGGCACGCTGCCGCCGCTGGGGTCCGTCGCCAACGCCAACGAGTCGATCAACGGCTCGCTGGTGCTGTTCAAGCTCAAGACCGCGTCGTTCGAGAACCGCCCGCTCGTGCTGAAGATCCTGGGGCCGACGGTGCCGCAGGATGAGGCGACGGTGGATTTGGACGTGTAGTCGTTGTTGCGCTCCGCTCGGGCGTTGCCGGCGGGCGCAGCGTGGTCGGTGGCACCGAGGGGAAGTGAGCCGTCTGTCCGTGTGCCGCGCGGTCGCTCGCCGGGGCGGTCTTCGCGCCGCTGTCCTGCCCTGTGGTCGCTATGTCGACCTGAGGCAGGACAGCGGCTCGCGGCGCTGTGTCACCTCAGGGTCACACCATGACCTCCAGGTGACACAGCGTCCGAATTGGCGCGTAGACGCTCGCCAGCCGGGGAGCCCCAAACGCCCACGATGCCGCGCGGCCCGGGCGCAGACCAGGCTCGTTCCCCTCGGTGCCACAGACCCGGCCGCGACCCGCCGCCGACGCCCGAGCGGAGCGCAAAAGCCCTACCTCAGGCCCGCCTCCAACAACCCCCGCGCCGCCGGCGCCGCCGTATCCCCGCCCGCGCCGGCCTGCACCAACAACACAGCGACCGCCACCCGCGCCGGCCGGCGGCGCCGCGCCGGGGCGTAGGCGGCGAACCACGCGTCGGTGTCGCTGGCGTCCTCCTTGGGGGGGGCGTCCTGCTCGGCGCCCTGCTCCGCCGCGCTCTGCACCGTCGTCTTGAGCTCCGCGGTCCCCGTCTTGCCGGCGACCGGCACGTCGGGCAGCGCCGCCGCCGTGCCGGTCCCGAACCGGACGACGCCGCGCATCAGACGCCCGACGACGCGCGCCACCCGCGGGCTGACCGCGCGCACCGCGGGGCGATGCTCGCCGAGCACCAGCGTCGGCCGGGGGCGGCGGCCCTCGCGCGCGATCGTCGCCGCGACCAGCGCCATCTGCAGCGCGGTCGCCTCGACACGGCCCTGGCCGATCGCGCTGGAGCCGACTGCGAGGTCGTCGCCGATCTGCTCGGCGCCCGGCAGCGAGCTCGTCGCCGCGCCGGCCAGGCCGGGCGGCTCGCCGAAGCCGAAGCGCCGCGCGACGTCGGCGAGGCGCCGGGCGCCCAGGCGCGCGCCCAGCGGCGCGAAGACGCTGTTGCACGACTCGGCGAACACCTGCGCGAGCGTCCCGCCGCACGACTCGCCGTTGGCGTTCTCCAGCCGCACGCCGGAGAGCGTCGTCGCGGTCTCGACCGGGAAGCTCGTCGACGGCGAGGCCAGCCCGGCCTCGAGCACGCCGGCCAGCGTGACGATCTTGAACGTCGAGCCGGGCGGCTGGAGGGCGGACCAGGCGACCCCGGCGGCGCCGAGGATCTCGCCGCTGGCGGGGCGCAGTGCGATGGCGCCGCCGAGCCGGCCGGCGAGCGCGTCGATCGCGGCGCGCTGGACCCGCGGCGCGATGGTCGTCCGCAGCGGCCGCGCCGCCTGCGACACCGCCTGGGCCAGGACGCGCCGGCCGGCGAAGAGCAGGCCGCCCGGGCGCCCGAGCAGCCGCTCGTCGAAGACGCGCTGCAGGCCGCTGATCCCGACCTGCGCGTCGTCGGGCACGCCGAGCGCGCGCAGGCGGTCCGCGCGCTCGGGCGGGATCGGCCCGACGGCGCCCGCGATCGACGCCGCGAGCTGCGGGAAGCGCGCCATCGGCGTGTTGTCGCGGAAGCGCAGTTCGGCGCGGTCGGGCAGCGTCGTCTGGCGCCGCAGGCGCTCACCGCGGCGCAGCCCGGGGAAGACGAGCGAGCGCCGCCAGGCGACGCGCGTGTCGTCGGCGTCGCCGCGCATCGGCAGGCGCAGCGTCGCGCGCAGCGGGCCCCACAGCCGCGTCTCGACGACCGCCGGGACGGGCACCACGCCGTCGCGCGGTCGCTCGGGGCGGCCGAAGCGCACGCGCGTCGCCGTCGCCGTCTCGGCCGCCGCGCGGTAGCGCCTCGCGAACGCCGCGACATCGCGCGGGCGGCCTGGGCCGCCGCTCAGCGCCCACATCCGCGCCCACTCGCCGCGCTCCCACGCCTCGGTGAACCGCGCGGCGACGCGCTGCTCGGGTCCCTGGCTCGACCGAACGCCCACCACGACGCCCGCCGCGAACGCCGCTCCGGCGAGCGCGACCGCCGCGATCAGCCGCCCGCGCGGCGCCCGCCGAGGTCGCGAGGCGCGAAGATCGCGGCCGGTGACCTCCCTCGACTGGATCATCGTCGCGTTCGTGCTCGTGCTGGCGCTGGCCGGCGCGCGTCAGGGGTTCGTCGTCGGGGCACTCTCGCTGGCTGGCTTCGCGGTCGGCGCGGTGGTCGGCACCCGCCTGGCCCCGGTCGTCCTGCCCGAGGGTTCGCGCTCACCCTACGCGCCCCTGCTCGGCCTGGCCGGGGCTCTGCTCCTCGGAGGCTTCCTCGCGAGCGGGTTCGGCGGCGCCGCCGAGCGCGTGCGCGCCGCGATCCGCGTCCCCGGCTTCGGCCTCGTCGACGGCGTCGCGGGCGCGGCGCTCAGCGCCGCGATCGCGCTTGGCATCGCCTGGATCGCCGGCGCCGCGGCGGTCCAGCTCCCGGGCGGGCACGACCTGCGCCGGGAGGTCCGCCGCTCCGAGATCCTGCAGCGGCTCAACGAGCTCCTGCCGCCCTCGGGGCCGATCCTCCACGCGCTGGCGCGCTTCGACCCGCTGCCGGAGATCAGCGGGCCGCCGCCCGACGTCGCGCCGCCCCGCGCGGCGATCGCCCGCGACCCGCACGTCGCGGCGGCCGGAGGCAGCGTCGTGCGCGTCCTCGGCACGGCGTGCGGTCTGGGCGTGGAGGGCTCGGGGTGGACGGCCGGCGCCGGGCTCGTCGTCACCAACGCCCACGTCGTCGCGGGCGAGGACGACACGACCGTCCAGCTCCGCGGGACGGGCCCGCACCTCGACGCCACCGTGGTCGTCTTCGACCCGCACAACGACGTCGCCGTGCTGCGGGTGAGCGGCCTCGGGGCAGCGGCCCTTCCTGTGGCCGCGCACCCGCCGCCCGGCACGAGCGCGGCGATCCTCGGGTTCCCCGAGAACGGCCCGTACGACGTGCGCGCCGGGCGCGTCGGCACCCAGCGCACCGTCGTCACGCAGGACGCGTACGGCCGCGGCCCGGTGCGCCGGCGGATCGTGCCGCTCCGGGGAACGGTGCGCTCCGGCAACTCGGGCGGGCCGATGGTCGACGCGGACGGCCGCGTGGTCACGACGGTCTTCGCCGCCACGGTCGGCGCGGCGCGCCGCGGCGGCTACGGGGTGCCCAACTCGATCGTCCGCCGCGACCTCGACCGCGCCGGCAGCGCGGTCTCCACCGGTCCCTGCGCCCAGTGACAGGCAGGTATGGTGGCGCGCATGGCCAAGACCCTCGTCATCGCCGAGAAGCCCTCGGTCGGGCGCGACATCGCGCGCGTCCTGCCCGGCCCGTTCCAGAACCACGAGGGCTACACCGAGGGCCCGGAGCACGTCATCACCTGGGCGGTCGGCCACCTGGTCCAGCTGGCCGAGCCCGACGAGTACAACGAGAAGTTCAAGAAGTGGCGGATGGCCGACCTGCCCATCCTGCCCGACCGCTTCAAGCTCGTCGTGCGCGACGAGCGCTCCAAGAAGCAGATGGGCGTCGTCACCAAGCTGCTCGGCCGCGACGACATCGACCTCGTCGTCAACGCGTGCGACGCCGGCCGCGAGGGCGAGCTGATCTTCGCCTACGTCTACGAGAAGGCCGGCGGCCGCAAGCCGGTCAAGCGCCTGTGGCTGAACTCGATGACGAAGCAGGCGATGAAGGACGCCTTCGCCCACCTGCGCGACGCGGCCGAGCTCGAGCTGCTGGAGGCGGCGGCGCGGTCGCGCTCGGAGGCCGACTGGATCGTCGGCATGAACGCGACCCGCGCGGCGACGATCCGGCTGCGCTCGAGCTTCGACGGCGCGGTCTCGCTGGGCCGCGTCCAGACGCCGACGCTCGCCATCCTCGCCCGCCGCGAGGAGGAGATCCGCGCGTTCACGCCCGAGCCCTACTGGCTCGTCGACGCCGAGTTCGCCGCCTCGGGCGAGCGCGTCTACGAGGGCCGCTACCACGCCGGCGCCCAGCCGCGGCTCGCGAGCGCCGAGGAGGCCGCCCGGATCGTCGAGGCCGTCCAGGGCGGCCGCGGGACGATCACCAAGCTCGAGAAGACCACGCGCAAGGAGCGCGCCCCGCTCCTCTACGACCTGACCACGCTGCAGCGCGACGCCAACACGCGCTTCGGCTTCTCGGCGCGGCGCACGCTGGCCGCCGCGCAGCGGCTCTACGAGGAGCACAAGGCGCTCACCTATCCGCGCACGAGCTCGCGCTTTTTGACCAGCGACATGGTGGGGGAGATCAAGCCGACGGCCGCGCAGGTCGGCCGCACCAAGGACTACGCCCAGGCGGCCGCCTACGTCACCGGGCTCGACCTGCTGCCGCTGGCCCGCGTCGTCGACGACGCCAAGGTCGGCGACCACCACGCGATCATCCCGACCAACGCCCAGCACGTGCTCGAGCGCATGAACGAGGACGACCGCCGCGTCTACGACCTCGTCACCCGGCGCTTCCTCGCCGTGTTCCATCCCGAGGCGGTCTTCGAGAACACACGCGTCGAGACCACGGTCGTCGAGCACGTCTTCCGCACGCGCGGCAAGGTGCTCGTCGTGCCCGGCTGGCGCGGCGTCTACGGCCAGCTCGCCGACGGCGGGGCGCGCGATGAGGACGACGAGGGCCGCGAGCAGCAGCTGCCGCGCCTCGAGCAGGGCGAGGACGCCGACGTGCGGCGCGTGGAGTCGCTCGCGAAGGAGACCAAGCCGCCGCGCCGCTACACCGACGCGTCACTGCTGGGCGCGATGGAGACGGCCGGCAAGCTCGTCGACGACGACGAGCTGCGCGAGGCGATGAAGGACTCGGGGATCGGCACCCCGGCCACGCGCGCGGCGATCATCGAACGGCTCATCGAGGTCGGCTACGTCGAGCGCGACGCGCGGGCGCTGGTCTGCACCGAGAAGGGCCTGAACGTCGTCCGCCTGCTCGGCGAGCACCCGCTGACCTCGCCCGGCCTGACCGGCGAGTGGGAGCGACGCCTCGCGCTGATCGAGCAGGGCTCCGACTCGCGCGACCGCTTCATGCACGACATCGGCAGCTTCGCCCACTCGACGGTCACCGAGCTCGACGCCAAGCTCAAGGACGTCCGCATCCCGCGGGCGACGCTCGGCCCCTGCCCGGTCTGCGGGCACGAGATCGTCGAGAACCGCAAGGGCTTCTCGTGCTGGTCGCGCGAGGACCCGGGCTGCGGCTTCGTCATCTGGAAGAGCAAGGCGGGCAAGAACCTCGGGCCGGCGGTCGCGCGCGAGCTCATCCAGCACGGCTACACGGAGAAGCCGGTCACCGGCTTCAAGGGCCGGTCGGGCCGCAGCTTCCGCGCGCGGCTCGCGCTCCAGCAGAGCGAGGAGGGCAAGTGGCGCGTCGAGTTCGACGAGCCGTGGGCCCGCGAGGGCGCCAAACCGCCCGAGGAGGCCGAGGAGGCGGCGGCTCCGCAGGCCGCTTGACGCGGCTGACCGGACCGGCGGTCGCGCTGGCGCTGGCACTGCCCGGCGCGCCGCCGGTGCACCTGCCCGGCGACGCGGGGACCGCCTCGGTGCGCGCCGATCGTGCGACCTGGATCGTCGGGGCGCGGCCGTCGCCGGCGGCGGCGCGGGTCGCGCGGCGCGCCCGGGCGCGGCGCCTCACCGCGGGCGTCTGGCTCGTCGCGCGGCGGCGCGCGCGGCCGCTCGCCGCGGCGTTGCGCGCCCGCGGGGACCTGCTGTTCGCCGAGCCCAACCGGCTGTCGCGCGAGCTGCAGGGGCCGCCGGACGACCCGCTCTCGCCGCAGGCGCGCTGGCGCGACGCGATCGTCGACCCCTCGCTGCCGCCGCCCCCCGTGACCCCGGACAGCCCGCTGCTGGCGCTCATCGACTCGGAGCTCGACGCCTCGCACCCCGAGTTCCAGGGCGGGAACGTCACGACGCTCGGCGGCCAGCCGGTGGTCAACGAGCACGGGACCGCGACGGCCGCGGTGGCCGCCGCGCCCGCGAACGGCACCGGCATCCTCGGCGTCTGGCCGGGGATGCGTGCGCTCAACGTGCCGCTGCCGGGCGAGATCAGCTGCGCGGACTCGGTGAACGGGATCGTCACCGCGGTCAAGGCGAAGGCGAAGGTCATCAACATGAGCTACGGCTCGCCGTCGCTGTGCTTCGCCGAGTACCTGGCGATCCAGCAGGCGATCGCCGCCGGCGTCACCGTCGTCGCAGCGGCCGGCAACGAGTTCGCCAATGGCAACCCGCTCGAGTTCCCCGCGTCGCTGCCGCACGTGCTGACCGTCGCCGCCGTCGGGCCCGACCAGCGCGCCTCGTACTTCTCGAGCGCGAGCGCCGCGGTCGACGTCTCGGCGCCCGGCGAGGGCATCCTCACCGCGGTCCCGCAGGCCTTCGACAGCGAGCCGCCCGACGACGGCTATGCGCACCTGAACGGCACGAGCTTCGCCGCGCCGATGGTCGCCGCGGCGGCCGCGTGGGTGCGCGCCGCGCGCCCCGAGCTGACGCGCGACCAGGTCACGCAGGTGCTGCGCCTGTCGGCCCAGGACCTCGAGCGGCCGGGCTGGGACGCGGCGACGGGGTTCGGCGAGGTCACTATCGGCGCGGCGCTGCAGCGCACGCCGCCGCCGAACGACCCGCTCGAGCCCAACGACGACATCGAGTGGATCGACGGGCGCGCCTTCGGCCGGGCGGACCCGCCGATCTTCCGCGGCCGGGCGGCCCGCACCCTCGCGGGGCAGGTCGACGCCTACGAGGATCCCAACGACGTCTACCGCATCACCGTGCCGGCCCACAGCCGTGTGCGGGTCGCCATCAAGCCGCGCTTCGGCGATCCGGACCTCGCGGTCTACACCCGCAGCGCGCGCGGCATCGCCGAGCGCAGCGCCCTGCTCGCGCGCTCGCAGCGCGGAGCCGGCCGCAGCGACCGGCTGACCGTGCGCAACCGCGCGGGCGCGAGCCGGACCTACTACGTCCGCATCTACGTCCACGGCGGGAGCTCGCGGCTCGACAGCGCGTACGTGCTGCGCGTGCAGCGCCTGCGCTGACAGACGTCCCCGGACGGACGTTGCGGGGATCGGCTCGCTCGATCGTGTTTGCCCGCGCGCGCCGCGGGCACGTCTCCACGAGCGTGAGCGATGACGCCGCCCACCTCGTCCGCGCTCGACAGGCCCTGCGCAACGCCGCGGCCGTCGTGCCCCACACCGACGCCGACGGCCTGGCCGCCGGGGCGATCGCCCTGCGCGAGCGCGGCGAGGGCGCCGACGCCGCCGTGCTGCTCGAGCCGGGCACGTCGCCGTGGACGCCCGGCACGCCGCTGCCCGAGGGCCCGCTCGCCATCCTCGACTGGGGCGTGCGGGCGCTCGACCGCCCGGCGCTCGTCGTCGACCACCAGATGCCGGAGGCGGCCCCGCGCGAGGACCAGGTGTTCGTGAACGGCTACGGCGCCGTGCCCGAGGCGCCGACCGCCGTGCTGATGCGCCGGATCGTGACCGACGCGCCCGCGTGGCTGGCCGCGGTGGGCGCGGTCTCCGACCTGGGCGAGGACGGCTTCGAGCTGCCGGAGGCCGCTGAGGCGCGGCGTCGCGCGGTGCGGCGGCTGACGTCGCTGGTCAACGCGCCGCGGCGGGTGCCCGGCGGGCCGGTGCGCAGCGCGCTCGCGCTGCTGGTCGAGAGCGACGACCCGCGTGCCGCGCTCGACGACGAGCGCGTGCCCGAGCTCGAGGACGCCAAGCGCGAGTCCAAGGCGGAGCTCGACCGCGTCATCGGCACGCGGCCGGTGGCCGGCGACGCGGTGGCGGTGGTGCGCTTCTCGAGCCGCTGCCGGGTGCACCCGATGGTGGCGGAGACGTGGGCGCGCCGCCTCGCGCCGCTGGTGGTCATCGCCGCCAACGACGGCTACCTGCCGGGCCGCGTGAGCTTCGCCATGCGCGGCGGCGACGGGTCGCTGCTCGCCCTGCTGCGCGCGGCGCTGCCCGACGACGCGCGCGGCGAGGTGACGCTCGGCCACGACCGGGCGACGGGCGGCTCGCTCGCGCCCGACGACTTCGAGCGCCTGCTCGAGGCGCTCGGCGCGCCGCGCGACGGGCGGCGCGCTTCGTAGGAGTCCGTCAGGCCGTCGGGTCCGTGCGCGACCATGGGTCGCGTGCCCCTCACCCTCGTCACCGGTCCGGCGAACTCCGCCAAGGCGGCCGTCGTCCTCGACGGCGTCCGCGCGGCGGTGGAGCGCGACCCGCTGCTCGTGGTGCCGACGGCGGCCGACGCCGAGCGCTACCGGCGCGAGCTGGCCGCCGGCGGTGCGGTCTTCGGGCCGCGCGTCGTGCGGTTCGCCGGGCTCGTCGACGAGGCGGCGCGGCGCGCGGGGATCGAGGGGCGGGCGCTGGGCGAGGTCGCCCGCGCCCAGATCGTGGCCGCGGTGGCCGCCCGCGCCCGCCTGGACGTGCTGGCCGCGTCGGCGGCGACGCCGGGCTTCGCGGGCGCGGCGGCGCGGCTGTTCGCCGAGCTCGAGGTCGCGCGGGCCGATCCCGGCCGGCTCGCCGCGGCGCTGGGCGCGTGGGCGGGCGGTGACGCGCGCCGCCGCTCCTACGCGGCCGAGCTCGCGCGGCTGTACCGGGGCTATCGGTCCGCGCTCGAGCGCCTCGGCCGCCCTGACGCCGAGCTGCAGGCGCTCGCCGCGTTCGACGCGCTGCGGGTCGACCCGGCGGCGTGGGGCGCGACGCCGGTCTTCTTCTACGGGTTCGACGACCTGACGCCGCTCGAGCGCGATGCGGTCGAGACGCTCGCCGGACGGGTCGGCGCGGACGTCACCGTTTCGCTGAGCTACGAGCCCGGGCGGCTGGCCTTCGCGGGGCGCGCGCGGACGTTCGAGGAGCTGCGCCCGCTGGCCGATCGCGTGGTCGCGCTCGAGCCGCGCGCCGAGCACTACGCCCCGGCGGCCCGGCCGGCGCTGCACGGGCTCGAGCGGGCGCTGTTCGAGGAGGCGCCGCCGGTCGCGCTGTTGGAGCCGGGCGACGCGGTCGCCGTCCTGGAGGCGGGCGGCGAGCGCGCCGAGCTCGAGCTCGTCGCCGCCGAAATCCTTCGGCTGCTCGAGGCCGGCGTCGGCGCCGAGGAGATCGCGGTCGTCGTGCGCTCGCCCGAGCAGGCCGGACCGCTCATCGAGCGCGTCTTCGCCGAGTTCGGCGTGCCGTTCGCGCTGCGGCGACGGGTCGCCTTCGGCCACCTGGCGATCGGCCGCGCCGTGCTCGGGCTGCTGCGCTGCGCCGCGGGCGCGGGCAGCGCTGACGACGCCCTGGCCTGGCTGCGCGCGCCCGGTCTCGTTCGGCGCCCGGCGCTCGTCGACCGCCTCGAGGCGCGCGTGCGCCGCGAGGGGGTGGAGACGGCGTCCGACGCACTCGCCGCCTGGGAGGCCGACGGCCGCCATGTGCCCGGGGCCCTCGCCCGCGTCCGCGCGGCGATCGGCGCCGGCCCGGCGGTGCTGTGCGCGCAGCTGGCGGCGGAGCTGGGGCGGCTGCTCGTGGCGGACCCGGCGGCGCCGGGAACCGGCGATGCCGCGCCGCCGCCCGCGGCCGCCGGCGAGGCGCCGGTCCCCACCGGGCCCGTGGCCGTCCCTCCCGCGCCGCTGCTCGACCCCGCCGCCCGCCAGGACGCCCAGGCCGTAACGGCCGGGCGGCGGGCGCTGGAGGAGCTCGGCGAGCTGGCCGCCGCGGATCCCTCGCTCGTCGGCGGGCCCGCCGAGATCGTCGCCGCGCTGGCCGGCGTCGACGTGCGGATCGGCGACGAGCCCGGCCCCGGGCGTGTCGAGGTCACCGACCCGCTCGCCATCCGCGCCCGCCGGGTGCGCGCGCTCGTCCTGTGCGGCCTGCAGGCGGGCGACTTCCCGCGCCCCGCGCGCGGCGAGGCGTTCCTGGGCGACGAGGAGCGCCGCGAGGTCGCGCTGGCCGGCGGCCTGCGGCTGCCGCGCGAGGACGACGGCGGCCTGGGCGCCGAGCGCTACCTCTTCTACGCGGCCGTCTCGCGCCCCGAGGAGCGCCTGGTCCTCAGCTTCCGCACGGCCTCGGACGATGGCGAGCCCGAGGTGCCGTCGTTCTTCCTCGACGACGTCCGCGACCTGTTCGCTCCCGCGTTGTGGGAGCGGCGCACGCGCCGGCCGCTGGGCGCCGTCGACTGGCCCGCCGGGGCGCCCGGTCAGCGCGCCGCCGCGCGCGCCGCCGCGGCCGGCCGGCCGGGCCGGCGCCCCGCACCGCTCGCCCCGCTGCGCTCCGAGGCGGCGCTGCGAGCCCTGCGCGAGCGCCCCGCGTGGTCGGCGTCGAGCCTGGAGGCCTGGGCGGCCTGCCCGGTGCGGTGGTTCGTCGAGCGCTACCTCGAGGCGGACGACCTCGAGGCCGACCCGGAGGCGATGACCCGCGGGCGGGTGGCCCACGAGGCGCTCGAGGTCACCCTGCGTGGCCTGCTCGACGAGAGCGGCTCCGCCCGCCTGACCCCCGACCGCCTCCCGCTCGCGCGCGAGCGCCTGCGCGCCGCGCTCGCCGAGGCGGCGGCGCGCGCCCGCCTGTCGCCGAGCCCCGAGCGCCTGGCCGCCGGTGTGCGGCGCCTGGAGGCCGATCTCGAGCGCTACCTCGAGGCCGCCGCGCGTGACGGCTCGGCCTACGAGCCGGCGTTCTTCGAGGTCGGCTTCGGCTTCGAGGACGAGCCGGACTCGCTGCCCGCGCTCGAGCTCGCCGCGCCGGACGGGCCGCTGCGCCTGCGCGGCCGGATCGACCGCATCGACGTCAGCCCCGCCGGCGACCGCGCCGTCGTCGTCGACTACAAGGGCCGGCGCGTGACGCCCGGCGAGAAGTGGGAGTCCGAGCGCTCGTTCCAGGCCGCGCTGTACCTGCGCGCCGCGCGCGACCTGCTCGGGCTCGAGCCCGCCGGCGCCTTCTACCAGCCGCTCGGCGTGGCCGACCTGCGCCGTCGCGGGCTGATCGCCGAGGACGCCGACCCCGGCCTCGACGTGGTCAACGGCGATCGCCGGCCGCCCGAGCGCGTCGACGAGGTCCTCGACGCCGTCGTCGCGCTCGCGACCGACGCCGCCGCCCAGGCGCGCTCCGGCGCCCTCGAGCCGCGCCCGGACACGTGCACCCCCGCGCGGCGCTGCGCCTACCCCGGCCTGTGCCGGTGCGAGACGGCATGACCATGATGGACGCGCTCTTCGACGTCGACGCCCTCCACGGCGGAGGCGGCGGGGACGACCCGCCGCCGGGCGGCCGCGAGCTCACCCGCGCGCAGGCCGCGGCGGTCGGCGACCGCACGCGCTCGCTGCTGCTCTCGGCCAACGCCGGGAGCGGCAAGACGTCGGTGCTCGTCGAGCGCTTCGTCCGCGCCGTCCGCGAGGACGGCATCGACCCGGCCCGGATCCTGGCCATCACCTTCACCGACAAGGCGGCCGGCGAGCTGCGCGAGCGCCTGCGTGCGCGCTTGCGCGAGCTGGGCGACCGCGAGGCCGCGCGGGCCACCGAGGGCGCCTTCGTCTCGACGATCCACGGCTTCTGCGCCCGGCTGCTGCGCGCGCACGCGGTCGCCGCCGGGCTCGACCCCGCGTTCGCCGTCCTCGACGAGGGCCGCGCGACCAGGCTGCGCGAGCGCGCCTTCGCCGAGGCGCTGCGCGGCTTTCTCGCCGCGGGCGACGGCCCGGCGCTCGACCTGGCCGCCGCCTACGGCCCCGACCGCTTGCGCGCGGCGATCGTGGCGGTCCACGAGGCGCTGCGCAGCGAGGGCCACGAGCGCCCGCGGCTGCCGGCGGTCGCCCCGCGGCCGGCCCCCGACCCCGAGCGCGAGGCGCTGCACGCCGCCCACGCTGCGCTGGCCGCCGAGCTCGCCGGGGCGGGCGACGGTCGCAGCGTGGACGCGGCGCGCGGCGCGCTCGAGCGCTGCGCGCACCTGCTCGAGGACATCGAGGCCGGGACCGTGCCCTGGCCCGGGCGCCTGGAGGCCCTGCGCATCGTGTGCGGCAACGCCGCCGCCCTGCAGACCGATGCCTGCCGCGTCTACGTCGAGGCCCACGACGCGTACGAGCGGGCCTGCGCCGATCACCACGCGGCGCGCGCGGCGCCGCTGCTCGGCGCGCTGCTCGAGCGCTACGGGGAGGCCTACGCCGCCGCCAAGCGCGCCCGCGGCGCGCTGGACTTCGACGACCTCGAGCTCGGCGCCCGCGCGCTGCTCGCCGGTGAGGGAGCGGTGCGGCGCGCGTGGGCCGAGCGCTTCGCGCTGATCATGGTCGACGAGTTCCAGGACACCAACCGCCGCCAGCTCGCGCTGCTCGAGGCGCTCGACCGCGACAACGTCTTCTGCGTCGGCGACGAGTTCCAGTCGATCTACGGCTTCCGTCACGCCGACGTCGAGATCTTCCGCCGCCGGCGCGCGGAGCTGGCCGAGCGCGGCGCCGCGCTCGAGTTGGCCGAGAGCTTCCGCGCCCGGCCGGAGATCGTCACCGCGCTCAACGCGGTCTTCGGCGAGCGCTTCGGCGAGGCCTTCGTGCCGCTCGCCGCCGCGCGCGAGCCGGCCGGCGGCGACGAGCCGCGCGTCGAGCTGCTGATCACCGACCAGCGCGGCTGGGAGGACGTCGACCTCGGCGACACCCTGCCGCCCGGCCAGGCGTGGCGCCACGCCGAGGCGCGGCTCGTCGCCCAGCGCGTCCGCGAGCTGGTCGACGCCGGAGAGGCGCAAGCCGGCGACGTGGCGATCCTCGTCCGGGCGACCGCGGCGATGCCGGCCTTCGAGCGCGCGCTGGCCGACGTCGGGCTGGCCGCGCTGGCCAGCGCCGGCCGCGGGTTCTGGTCGCGCCAGGAGGTCGTCGACCTCGTGTCCTACCTCGCCGCGCTGGCCAATCCGCTGGACGAGCGCGCGGTGGTCGGCGTGCTCGCCTCGCCGCTGACCGGCGTGTCGGCCGACGGCCTGGCGGTGGCGGCCGCCGCGGCCCGCGACGCCGGGCGCGACCTGTGGTGGACGCTGGAAGCGGCGTTCGCGGCGGGCGACGAGGCGCCGTGGCTCCCCGCCCTCGAGCCGGCCGACGCCGCCGCGCTGGCCGCCTTCTGCCCCCGCTTCGCGGCCGAGCGGCGCCGCGCACCCCGCTTCGCGCTCGACGACCTGCTCGAGCGCGCGATCGCCGCCGCCGGCTACGACGCCCACGTCCTCGGCCTGCTCGGCGGCGTGCGGCGGATGGCCAACGTCGACAAGCTGCTGCGGCTGGCGCGCGAGTTCGAGGCGGCGGAGGGGCGCGACCTGCGCGCGTTCGTCGACCACGCGGCCGCGCTCGAGCAGGCGCAGCGCCGCGAGCCGGAGGCCCCCGTCGACGACCCCGACGCCGACGCCGTTCGGCTGATGACCATCCACGCCGCCAAGGGCCTGGAGTTCGACGTCGTCGTCGCCGCCGACCTCGGCCGCCGCGCCAACCTGCAGACGCCCGACCTCCTCGTCGACGGCGACCGCCTCGGGCTGCGCCTCGCGCTGCTCGACGGTCGCAGCGCGACACCCGCACTGGCCTACGCCGAGCTGCGCGACCGCCACCAGCTGGCGCAGTCGCAGGAGGAGGAGCGCGTGCTGTACGTCGCGCTCACCCGCGCCCGCGAGCGCCTCATCGTCTCCGGCGCCGCCGACTCCGCCCGCTGGCCCCGCGAAGGCCCCGGCTCCGCGCCCCTCGCCTGGCTGGGCCCCGCACTCGCCCCCGACCTGCCCGACCGCCTGGGCGCCGCCGCGCCCGACACCGCGGTCGCGGTCGTGCCAGTGGGGGAGACCTCTTCATTGCGCCTCGTCCTCAACGCGCCGGCGACGGTCGGGCACGCGCTGCGCGAGGAGTTCCTGGCGCCGGCGGACGCGGACGCGACGGCGGCGGCCGTGACGGGCGGCGACGCGGCCGGCCGGCCGCTGCCCGCCGCGCCCGACGCCGCAGCGCCGGCATCGCCCTCCGGCCCGCTCTCCTCCACGTCCCTCACCGCTTACTTCCGCTGCGGCTACCGCTTCTACGCCCAGCGCGTGCTCGGGCTGCCCGACGTCCCGCCGCCCGGCGCCGCCGTCGCGCCCGCGCCCGGCGAGCGCCGCGACCGGCTCGACGCCCGCGAGCGCGGCGTGCTGACCCACGCGCTCATCGAGGAGGTCGACTTCGCGCATGCGGGCGTCCCGCCGGCAGAGCGGGTCGCGGCGATCGCCGCCCGGCTCGGCCTCCCGGCGGGCGCGACCGACGTCGACCGCGCCCGCGAGCTCGTCGCCGCGTTCGCGGCGACGCCCCTCGCCGCCCGCCTCGCCGCCGCGCGCCACCTCCGGCGCGAGCACGAGTTCGCCTTCGAGCTCGAGCCCGGCGCCGGTCCGCTGCTGAACGGCGCGCTCGACCTGCTCGCGATCGAGCCCGACGGCGGCTGGCTCGTCGTCGACGCCAAGACCGACGCGGTCAGCGAGGCCCAGGACCTCCCGGCGCTCGTGACCGACGCCTACGGCATCCAGCGCGACGTCTATGCGCTCGCCGCGCTGCGCGCCGGCGCGCCGCGCGTCGAGGTCGTCTACGCGTTCCTCGCCCGGCCGTCCGAGCCGGTCGCCGCGCGCTTCGGCGCGGACCAGCAGGGCGCCCTCGCCGCGCGGCTCGCGTCCCTGGCGGCGGGCATCGCCCGCGCCGACTTCGCGCCGACGGCGAACCCGCACGCCGGCCTGTGCGCGACGTGCCCGGCGCGCGAGCGCCTGTGCCCCCACCCGCGCGAGCTCAAGCTTCGCCCCGCTCCTCGGCCGCCGACAGCGTCGCGTTGAGCTCGGCGCCCAGCAGCAGCGCCGCGTTGGACAGGAACAGCCAGATGAGCAGCGCGACGGCCGCCCCGAACGCCCCGTAGGCCGCCAGGTCGGCGATGTGCTTGATGTACCACCAGAAGCCGAACGACGCCGCGAGCCAGAGCGGGACGGCCACAAGTGCGCCGGGCGAGAACGTGCGCCAGCGGCTCTCGGAGAGATCTGGCGCCGTCGCGTAGACGAACGCGTAGGCGACCAGCGTGAGCGCGAGCGCGGCGGGCCACCGCGCGATGTTCCACACGTTCGCCGCCGCCGCGCCGAGGTCCAGCGCA
The DNA here is from genome assembly GCA_005888335.1 of Actinomycetota bacterium. Next base: position 10,257 of record VAWY01000101.1, on the reverse strand, counting down.
CCGAACAGATCGTGCGCGACGCCGCCGCCCAGGAAGAGCAGCACGAGGATCGCCAGCGCGAGGACGATGAGCACGAGCGTCGCGCCGACGTCGGCGAGCTTGCGATGGACGAACGGCCGCTCCTCGTCGACCTCGTAGACCGCGTTGAGCGCCCGCCGCGCCGACGCGAACGCGCCCGATGCGCCCAGCAGCGACAGCGCGACCGAGACGACCAGCGTCGCGCTGACCGTGCCGGTGCCCGCGCGGATCGCCGAGCGCAGCAGCGAGCGCGCCGGCTCGAGCACGGCCGGCGGCGCGCCGTGGCGGGCGAGGTACGAGGTGATGTCGTTCACCGTCCCCTGCTGGCCGAACACGCCGAGCAGGGCGACGGCGACCAGCAGCGCGGGGAACAGCGACAGCATGGCGTAGTACGTCAGCGCCGCCGCGTGCTGGGTCATCTGGTGGTCGTAGAAGCGCCGCAGCGCGCGCCAGGCGATCGCCGTCCGTGGCGCGCGCGCGAGCGAGGCGTCAGCGCCAGGTCCGGGCGCCGTAACCACCCAGGCCGCCGAAGCCACCCAGCAGCACGAGGATCGCCGCGACGGCGCCGACGATCACGGGGAGTCCCGCCAGTGGCACCAGCAGCCAGTACGCGAGGATCGCGACCAGAATGGTGATGAGCAGGTTGATCATGAGGATCCCTCCTTTTGCCAGACAACCTCCCCAGCAGGCGCCCCGGCCATGCGTGCTCACCGGTATCCTCGCCTTTCCCTCCCACAACGACGGAGCGCCCTTTTGCCGGTAGGAGCTCCAGCAACACACCAACCCCGGGGCCCGCGGCGCGTTCCAGTCGTTCGATGGGGGGACTCGTGCGCACCGCTCCGGTGCGACGCATCGGAGCGATCCGAAACATGAGCGACGCCGCCTCCAGCGGGCCTGAGCGGACCCGAGAGGATCGCGAGCTCTTTTTGCGCCATCAGCGCGAGCGCGACACCGCCGCGCGCGAGGCGCTCGTCGAGCGCTTCCTGCCGCTGGCGCGCCAGCTCGCGCGCCGCTACCAGCGCGCCGAGGAGCCGCTCGAGGACCTCTTCCAGGTCGCGGCGCTCGGGCTCATCAAGGCGATCGACCGCTTCAACCCCGATCGCGACGTCGCCTTCTCCAGCTACGCCGTCCCGACGATCCTGGGCGAGCTCAAGCGCCATTTCCGTGACCGGACCTGGGCGGTACGGGTCCCACGCGACCTCCAGGAGCTCGCCCTGCGCGTCGACCGGGCGGTCGCCGACCTGTCCAGAGAGAGCCACCGCTCCCCGTCGGTCGGCCAGATCGCCGAGCGCGTGGGTGCCAACGAGGAGCAGGTCCTCGAGGCGCTCGAGGCGTCCGGCGCGTACCGCGCCACCTCGTTCGATGCGCCGCGCCCGGGCGGCGACGAGGACGCAGGCGACTCGCTCGGCGACGCCGTCGGACTGGTCGACACCGGATTCGGGCTCGCCGAGGACCGCGCGACGCTCGACCGGCTCATGCAGGTCATCGGCCCGCGCGAGCGCGAGGTGCTGCGCCTGCGCTTTGTCGAGGACATGACGCAGGCCGAGATCGGGGAGCGCATCGGCGTCTCGCAGATGCAGATCTCGCGGCTGATCCGCCAGTCGCTGGCGCGACTGCGCGCAGCGGCCGAAAGTGAGCGACGCCGCTAGCCGGGTAACTCGTCCGCGGATGGCGGGCCCACCACGGCGCGACGACGAGGAGCAGGAGCGGCTCAACCGCCAGCTCCTCGAGCTGCTCAATGAGCTGCGCGTCGCGCTGCCGGGGGTGCAGGTGCTGTTCGCCTTCCTGCTCGCCGTTCCGTTCCAGGCCCGCTTCGGCGAGATCACGAGCTTCCAGCGGCACGTCTACCTGGTGACGCTGCTGGCCAGCGCCGCAGCGACGGCCTGCCTCATCGCTCCGACCGGGTATCACCGGATCCTGTTCCAGCGTGGCGACCGGCCGCGGGTCATCCAGCACGGCACGCGGATGCTCATCGCGGGGCTGATCTGCCTGATGATCGCGATGACCGGGGCCGTCTTCCTCATCTCCGACGTCATCTTCAGCGCCGCGACGGCGGTGTCGGTGACCGCCGTCGCGACGGCGATCTTCTTCTGGCTGTGGTTCGGCCAGGCGCTCGTGCGGAGACTTCGCGGCTCCTGATGCCTCCGGCGGCGATCCTCGACATCGACGGCACGCTCGTCGACACCAACTACCAGCACGCCCTCGCCTGGTACATGGCCTTCCGCCAGCACGACGTCCGCCTGCCCGTCTGGCGGATCCACCGCCACATCGGCATGGGCGGCGACCAGCTCGTGGCAGCGCTGGCCGGCGAGGAGGTCGACCGCGAGCTCGGCGACGACATCCGCGCCGCCGAGAAGGCCCTGTACCTCGCGTCGATCCAGACCGTCGAGCCGCTCGAGGGCGCGCGCCAGCTCATCGAGGACCTCAAGGGCCAGGGACGCCGCGTCGTGCTGGCGAGCTCGGCCAAGCAGCAGGAGGTCGACCACTACCTCGACCTGCTCGACGCTCGCGACCTCGCCGACGGGTGGACCACGTCGGCCGACGTCGAGCAGACCAAGCCCGAACCCGACCTCGTCCTCGCGGCGCTCGACAGGCTCGGCACGCGCGAGGCGGTGATGGTGGGTGACACGCCGTGGGACGTCAAGGCGGCGAAGCGGGCGGGCGTCCAGACGGTCGCCGTGCTGACCGGCGGATTCTCCGAGCAGGAACTACGAGAATCCGGGGCAGTGGCCGTCTTCGCGTCGATCATCGAGCTGCGCGAACGCATCGGCGACACCCCGCTTGGGTAGCCCGACAGGGAACCCATCGATCAAGAGGGGGATGACAGTGAGCATCACCGACAAGATCACCGGCAGGTTCAAGAAGGCCGCGGGCGACCTGACCGACGACGCATCGCTGCGCCGTCAGGGCCGCCAGGAGGAGCGCAAGGGCGAGGCGAAGGACGAGCTGGCCAGCGCCCACGAGCGCGCCGACGAGAAGGCGCGCGAGGTCGCGAACCTCGAGCGCAAGACGTGACGCCCAGCCTCGAGGTCCCGCAGCCGGTCGAGCCGGCGACGCCCGTCGTCCCGGAGCCCTCGATTGTGCCGGACCCCGAGCCGGGGCCCCCACCGGGCGGCCCCGGCTCGCCCGAGGCACCCGACGTCCCGCCGCCCACCGACCCCCCGGCGCCGCAGGAGCCGCCGGGCCCGGAGGTCGATCCCACCCCCGACCCCGGCCGCGAGACCCCGATCGAGCCGCCTCCGCCGCCACAGACCGAGTAGGCCGCGCGAACGAAGTTCGCCCTTGAAGCATCGACGACGTCGATGCTCAGTAGCGGAACGACCGCCGGTACGCCGTCGGCGTCGTGGCGGTCGCGCGCGCGAAGTGCTCGCGCAGCGAGGCCGCCGTGCCGAACCCGGCGCGTTGCGCGACGTCCTCCACCGGCAGGTCGGTGCGTTCGAGCAGTCGCCGCGCCTCGAGCACGCGCTGGCCGAGCAGCCACTGCAGCGGTGTCGTGCCCGTCTCGGCGCGAAAGCGCCGTGCGAAGGTGCGTTCCGAGACGCCCGCGTGAGCCGCGAGAGCGCGGACGTCGAGCGGGCGATGGACGCGCTCGAGCGCCCAGGCGCGCGTCGCCGCGAGGCCTTCGCGCGGCTCCTCGGCCACCGGGCGCTCCACGAACTGCGCCTGGCCGCCGTCGCGGTGCGGCGCGACCACGATGCGCCGCGCCATGCGAGCGGCGACCTCGGCGCCGTGGTCGCGGCGGACGATGTGCAGGCACAGGTCGATCCCGGCGGCGACGCCTGCGGAGGTCAGCACGTCGCCGTCGTCGACGTAGAGGACGTTCGGGTCCACGTCGATGCGCGGGAAGCGCTCGGCGAGCAGCGCCGCGGCGCGCCAGTGCGTCGTCGCGCGGCGGCCGTCCAGCAGGCCGGCGTGGGCCAGCGCGAAGGCGCCGGTGCAGATCGACACGACCCGTGCGCCGCGGGCGTGCGCGGCTCGCAGGGCATCGAGCGCGGCAGCCGGCGGCACGGCGTCGACGTCGTCGTAGCCGGGCACGACGATCGTGTCGCCGTCCGCCAGCGCCTCCACGCCGTGGTCGGCGACGACGGCGAAGCCCGTCGACGTCGCCACCGGCCCGGGGGAGACTCCCGCGAGCGCGAAGCGGTAGCGACTGCCGCCGTTGTGGCCGAAGACCTGCGCCGGCGTGGCCAGGTCGAAGGCGACGACGCGGTCGAGGGCGAGGGCGACGACGCGCTGCATCTCTGTGGCGGAAACCTAGCGGATATTGGCATTCCTGCCACTGGCGGGCCCGCGCGAACGGGGCCACCATCCGGCCATGCACGTCCAGATCCTCATCTATGACGGCTTCGACGAGCTCGACGCCATCGGCCCGTACGAGATCCTCTCCGGCGCCGGCTTCCGGACCGAGCTGGCGACGCTCGCGCCGGTCGGGCGCATCACCGCCTCCCACGGCGCCGTCCTCGTGCCGCACGCCACGCTCGCGGAGCGGCCCGACCTGCTCGTGGTGCCCGGCGGCGGCTGGCGGACGCGCAACCCCGTCGGCACCCACGGCGAGTACGAGCGCGGGGTCATCCCGGCGGCGATCGCGCAGCGCCACGCCGCGGGCAGCACGGTCGCCTCGGTCTGCACCGGCGCGATGCTGCTGGCCAAGGCGGGGATCCTCGAGGGCCGCCCGGCGACCACGCACCACGCCGCCCTGGACGACCTGCGCGCGCACGGCGCCGACGTTCACCCTGAGGCCCGCGTGGTCGACGACGGCGACGTGCTGACCTGCGGCGGGGTCACGTCGGGGCTCGACCTCGCGCTGCACCTCGTCGAGCGCCACCTCGGGCCCGACGCCGCGCGGGCCGGAGCGCGTCTGCTGGAGCACGAGCGCCGCGGGGAGGTGTTTGAGGCGCGCGCGGTGCGGTAGCCGAGAGGGGAAGAGCGAAGCGGTAAACGCCGGCCGGACGAAGGCGCTCCGTGTCAGGGGCGCCGGCCGGATGCCCGGCGCCGTGCAACACACAAAGGAGGTACTGCGATGACCAACGACCTCCAGGGCAAGCGCATCGCGATCCTCACCGCCAACGAGGGCGTCGAGCAGGTCGAGTACACCGAGCCGCGCAAGGCGCTCGAGGACGCGGGCGCGGCCGTCGAGCTGATCGCGCCCGAGAAGGGTGACGTCCAGATGTTCGACCACCTCGACAAGGCCGACGTCTTCCAGGCCGACAAGGCGGTCTCCGACGTGCGCGCCGACGACTACGACGCCCTGATGCTGCCTGGCGGCGTGGCCAACCCCGACCACCTGCGGATGGACGCCGACGCCGTGCGCTTCGTCCAGGCGTTCGTCAACGCCGGCAAGCCGATCGCGGCGATCTGCCATGCGCCGTGGATGCTCGTCGAGGCCGACGCGGTCCGCGGGCGGACGCTGACGTCGTATCCGTCGGAGAAGACCGACATCCGCAATGCGGGCGGCACGTGGGTCGACGAGGAGGTCCACGTCGACCAGGGCCTCGTCACCAGCCGCAAGCCCGACGATCTCCCCGCCTTCAACGCGAAGATGATCGAGGAGTTCGCCGAGGGCAAGCACGAGGTGCGCGAGAAGGCGGGCGCGGGCGCGGCGACGTCCTAGCGCAACCGCCCCGCGAATCTCGCCCAGCGAGATTCGCGCAAGCGAATTGCGCCAGCAATTCGCCCCGCGATTCTCGCCCAGCGAGATTCGCGCAAGCGAATTGCGCCAGCAATTCGCCCTGCATCGGCAGGAGCGCCGGTTCGGATCGGGCAAACTACGTAGCCATGCCACGCTCGATCTGGACCGGCGCCATCTCCTTCGGGCTCGTCACGGTGCCCGTCAAGCTCTACAGCGCCGTCCAGCGCAAGACCGTGCGCTTCCACCAGCTCGACGCCGAGGGCAACGTGCGCATCAGCCAGAAGCGCGTGAACCCGGTGACCGGCGAGGAGGTCCCGTGGGAGCGGCTGGTCAAGGGCTACGAGATCGGGCCGGACCGCTACGTGGTCATCGATCCCGCGGAGCTCGATGCGCTCGAGCCCGAGAAGACGCGCACGATCGACATCGAGGACTTCGTCGAGCTGTCGGACATCGATCCCGTCTTGTACGACCACCCCTACTACCTCGCGCCCGGCCCCGGCGGGGCCAAGCCCTACCGCCTGCTGCTCGAGGCGATGGCCGAGACGGGCAAGGTCGGCATCGCCACCGTGGTGATCCGCTCCAAGCAGCACCTCGTCGCGCTGCGGCCGATGGGCGACGTCCTCGGCATGGCGACGATGCTCTTCCCCGACGAGCTGGTCGACCCCGACCGCATCGACGACCTGCCCGAGCCCGAGGACGTCAAGACGACGGACAAGGAGCTGGCCATCGCCAAGCAGCTGGTCGAGACGCTGGCCGGCCCGTTCGAGCCCGACAAGTACCGCGACACCTATCGCGAGGAGGTCCTGGCGCTCATCGAGCGCAAGGCGGCGGGCGAGGAGGTCGCCATCCAGCCGGCGGTCGAGGAGGCCCCGGCCGAGGTGCCGGACCTGATGTCCGCGCTGCAGGCCAGCCTCGAGCAGGTGCGCGCGCGCGGCGGCGAGGACGCGAAGCCCAAGCGCAAAGCGCCGGCCAAGAAGCCCGCGCGCGCGAAGGCGACCAAGGCCGGGTAGGTCGCGACGCCCGGCCCGCGCCTGCGCCGCTCGGACGTCGGCGGCCCGGGCATCCGGCGCCGGCGTGCGGGCCGCGGGTTCGTCTACCTCGACGCTGACGGCGAGCGCGTCACCGACACGGAGGTCCTGTCGCGCATCCACGACCTCGTCATCCCGCCGGCGTGGGAGGACGTCTGGATCTGCCCGTTCCCAGGCGGCCACATCCAGGCCACGGGCATCGACCAGAGAGGCCGCAAGCAGTACCTCTACCACCGCAAGTGGCGCGACCGGCGCGACCAGGAGAAGTTCGACGACATGCTGCGCTTCGCCCGCGCGCTGCCGCGCCTGCGCGAGCACGTCGAGCGCGACCTGGCCTCCCCACGAACGAAGTTCGTGCAAGGTCACCACCGCCGAAGGCGGTCGGTACCCGACCGCGAGGAGGACGACATGTCGAGCCCACGCGTCCTGGCCGCCGCGGTGCGCCTACTCGACCGCGGCTTCTTCCGCATCGGCTCCGAGGACTACGCGGTCGAAAACGAGACGTACGGCCTGGCGACGATGCGCAAGGAGCACGTCACGCTCCTCGACGGCGGGATGCTGCGCTTCGAGTATCCCGCCAAGCACGGCGCCCAGCGTGTGCAGCGCGTTATCGACCCCGAGGTGGCCTCGGTCGTGGCGCGGCTCAAGCGGCGCCGCGGCGGGTCGCCCGAGCTGCTCGCCCACCGGCGCGGCCGGCGCTGGCACGACGTCACGTCAGCCGACATCAACGCTTACATCAAGGAGGTCATCGGCGAGGACTTCTCGGCCAAGGACTTCCGCACCTGGGGCGCGACCGTCCTGGCCGCGGTCGGCCTCGCCGTGTCGGGCGCGGCGCACGAGACCAAGACGGCGCGCAAGCGCGCGGTCGCCCGCGTGATGCGCGAGGTCGGCCACCACCTCGGCAACACCCCCGCCGTCGCGCGCGCCTCCTACGTCGACCCGCGCGTCATCGACCGCTACCTGGACGGCCTGACGATCCTGCCCGCCCTCGAGCTCCTCGGCGCCGATCCCGAGGACACGGCGATCCAGGGCGAGGTCGAGGCGGCGGTCCTCGATCTCATCGAGGGCCACGAGAGCGCCTACGTGGCACAGGCCGAGGAGCTCCTGGCCACAACGGCCTGAAGCTCCTCGGCCCCATGCCCGGGCGATCAGTGCAGGACCAGCTCGCGGTCCTCGTCCGGCTGCTCGACGACCGGCCGCCGCCGCGGCGCCGTCGGCTCCCAGCGATCATCGTCGTCGATCAGCCGCGCGCGCCTCGCCTCGGCGCGGTAACGGGCGAACAGGCGGCGGATCTGGTTCGTCGCCTCCTCGTTCCGCTTGTGGGCTTCCCAACCCCGCTCGTAGCACACGAGGTTTCACCTCCTTGAGCGTGGCCCACGGGAGGGTACGCCGATCCGCCGAGATGTCCAGACCGTCTAAGAGGGAGACGCGGCGTCGTCCAGCGCGGCGATCGCGTCGTTGCGCGTGCTGAGGATCGTGAAGATCTGGTCCAGCCCGGTGATCTCGAAGGTCTTGGCGATGTTCTGATCGACGTTGACGATGACCAGCGCGCCGTCGCGGGAGCGCAGGCGCTTGACGGCGCCGATCAGCACGCCGAGCGCGGTGGAGTCGAGGAACGTCGTGTCGGTGAGATCGACGACGATCCGCGACTTCCCGCCCTCGATCGCATCGGTCAGCTTCTGCTTGAGCTCCGGGGCCGTGAAGAGGTCGATCTCGCCGCGCACGGCCACGACGTGGCGGTCGGCGTCCAGGGGGTCTTCGGTGAGGGCGAACTCGGGAGGCATCGGCGGGGGATTGTGTCAGGCGGCGTGGCTGAAGCGCTGCGCCCCAACCTCACGTCCCGAAGGAGAGCTTGAGCGACAGCACCTCGCGGCCGTCGCCACCGGTCTCGATGCTGACCTCGTCGGCGATGCGCTCGAGCACGTTGCCGACCCCGGGCAGCGAGGCGTCGGCGAGCAGGCCGCGCGCGCCCCCCTCGCCCAGCTCGCCGACGTGCAGCTCGATCGCGTCGCCGTCGGCGAAGAGGCGCACGGTCACGTGGCCGTCGGTCGTGTGGGTCTGGGTGTGGGCGGCGATGGCGTCGGCGACGAGCAGCGCGTCGTCGAGGCGGTCGACCGGGCACTGCGCGCGCGCCGCGAGCATGCCGACGACCCGCGACAGGACGGGGGCGACCAGCGGGCCGTTGACCACCCGCACGATCGCCTCGTTGGCATGACCGGTCATGCGGTCTCGGCCAGGCGGAAGCTCATGCGCACCTCGGTGCGCTCACGGTCGTCCTTGCCGAGCTCGAGCGACTCGGTCAGCGTCGCGATGAGCGGAAGGCCCAGCCCGAGGCCGGGGGAGTCCGGCCGCGGGACGATGCCCCGCCCCTCGTCGCGGACCACCACGGTCAGGTGGTCGGGGGCCACGTCGGCCGCGACCTGCATCGGACCCTCGCGGCCCTCGTAGGCGTGGACGACGACGTTCGTGCACGCCTCGGTCACGGCGAGCTTCACATCGGACAGCGTCTGCGGGTCGAGATCGAGCGCCTCCCCGAGCCCCCCGATCGCGTGGCGCACCACCGCCACGTTCTCGGCACGCGCGGGGAGGATCAGCTCTATGTCGGGCATCGTCGAGACAGGGATGACCCCAGGCATGTTGCCTCAAACGGCGATAGGGCGCTCGCCACAGACGAAGCGCCCCATCGCGCTCTGGGGGAGGTCATCGCGTCGCGCCGGGCAGGGAGTCCGGCGCACCTCCATGACGCTGTTGGGGCGGGGGTCCATCCCGCAATGTTCGGGCTGCCCCGTCGCCGGGAAGGCCTAAACCCCTTCCGCGCCGACCGTCCGATGCTCTACGCTTCCGACTCCGCCTCAGGCGCCCCTGCCTGCGCACAGGAGCCCGACATGAACCCGCTCGACATGCCGCCTCAGGCCGACGGCCTCTACGACCCTAGGTACGAGCACGACGCCTGCGGCGTCGCCCTCGTCGCCCGCCTCGACAACCGGCCGAGTCACGAGGTCGTCGAGAAGGGGCTCACCGCCCTGGAGAACCTCGAGCACCGTGGCGCCGCCGGGGCGGACAAGCACACGGGCGACGGCGCCGGGATGCTCGTCCAGATGCCCGACCGCTTCCTGCGCGGAGTCGTCGACTTCGAGCTGCCCGAGCCGGGACGCTACGGCGTCGCGATGTGCTTCCTGCCGCGCGACCCCGCGCGGCGCGAGAAGCTCGAGGCACTCTTCGAACGCAACGTCCGGGTCGAGGGCCAGGTCGTCCTCGGCTGGCGCTCGGTGCCGCTCGACGAGGACCACGTCGGCACGACGGCCAACTCGTCGCGCCCGGAGATCCGCCAGCTGTTCGTCGGCGCGGGCCCGGGCTTCATGGACGACCAGGACGCCTTCGAGCGCAAGCTCTACGTCATCCGGCGCGTGGTCGAGCTCGCGGCGGGCCCCGACTTCTACGTCGCGTCGTGCTCGTCGAAGACGCTCGTCTACAAGGGAATGCTCATCGCGCACCAGCTGCGCGGCTTCTATCCCGACCTCGTCGACGAGCGCTTCGCGAGCGCGATGGCGCTCGTGCACTCGCGCTTCTCGACGAACACCT
>VAWY01000181.1 GCA_005888335.1 Actinomycetota bacterium | reverse complement strand
CCTGCACCGCGTGGTCCTCGTAGACGTCGAGCAGTGCGTCGGCGAGGAAGCGGTCGCCGGCGCGGTCGCGCTCCCCGAAGTACGTCGTGAGCTTCAGGCAGTCGTCGTTCACAGCGCCTCTCCGAGCACGAAGCGCAGGATGGCATGGGCGGCCGCGCGGCAGATCGCGTCAGGCTTCGGCTTGTGAGACGACGCCGGCGATGCCGCGTGGTCGTCCGGCGGCGCCCAGAGGCGATGGAGCGCTGGCGCGGCGAGCACCGAGCCGAGCGGGCGCTCCCGCGCGAGATTGACGGCGAGTGTGAAGGTGACGACGAGGGCGCCCAGCGCGTTCATGACCACTGAGCCGTGCAGGTGTGGTGGTGGTTGCTGCAGCCCATCCAGGCGGGCAGGATGCCGACGGCGTCACCGTGCGTGGTCGTGCGACGTGCGAGGGCCTTGAGCAGGCCGGGCCCGGCCTGGAAGGAGGAGCTCGCGGTCAGCGCACCGAGCGCGGCAGCGCGGGTCTCTACGAAATCTCAACGTTGCCGGGCGCGATCTTTGCGCGGCGGTAACGGCGTCGGCCCGACGATGTCGACATGGCGAACACCGAAAAGCGCGAGCAGCCGGCGGCGCCGCTGCGCCTGCGGCTGAAGGTGTGGCGCGAGCGTGTCCAACTCGACGCGGCGCTCGCCGCAGGAGCCGATCCGGCGCTCGACAGCGCGCTCGCCCTGCGCGCTCGCCAGCTCACCGACCCGACGTCGCGCAGAGCCCTGGCCAACGCGATCACCAACGTGCTCGAGGCCGCCGGCGAGCCTGCAGAGGCGCGGCGACCGGAAGGTTCGCGTCCGCCGTTGCAGCGCGAAGCGATTGCGACCGCCCGAGACCGGCTGATGGTCGTGGCCGATCAGTTGCGACGGCGAGCGGCGATCCCGGCGCAGGGTGCCGCGCTCGCGTCGCTGCTGGTGTGGGACTCGGCCAGCCCGCTCTACTCGCCGATCGCCGAGGTGAGCGTCCTCGCGTGGGCGCAGACGCTGGCGGAGAGCCTCGCCGCGCCGTTGCCTTCCTGACGCGGCGGCCTCACGCTTGCGGTCGGTAGGCCAGGTAGACCACACCGTTCTCGTACGACTCACAGGCCGCAAGCGACAGCTTGCCGGGCGCGGCTTGCTCGGTGAAGAGCCGCGGACCGGACCCGCGCGTGAGCGGGTAGACGAACAGATCCAGCTCGTCGACCAGGCCGTCCGCGAGCAGAGCTCGGACCAGCGTGACGCTGCCGCTGACGTAGAGGTCGCCGTCGACCTCGTCCTTCAGGCGGCGGATCGCGTCGGGGTCATACGGCCCGATGATCTTCGAGTTGCGCCACGTCGCAGCTGTGAGCGTCCCGGAGACGACGTACTTGGTGGTGTCATTGAAGAACGGCGCCCCTGGGTCGTCCTCCACGGTTCGCGTCGACCACGCCGGCTCGAACATCTCATAGGTCGTGCGGCCGAGCAGGATGCCACCGGAACGTTCCGTGACCGCGCCGATGGCCTCTCCCATCTTGGGGTCGAAGCCGTAGTCGAACGTCCACGTCGGGGCGTCGATCACGCCGTCGAGGCTCATGAACTCGTGCACGTGTATTGCTCCCATTTCGCACCTCCGCGTTGATGTTGCCGTGTAGACCTGGCCATCGCCGCGAAGTCATCGATCGGCGGGAAGCCCGGCGATCCGTCCGTTCGGCGCGACCCCGCGCAAGATTGAGCGCCGCGCGTCGATCACGTCAGCATGTCGACGCGTGCCCATGCCCGCGGCCGGGTGCCGTCCGGGTTGAAGCGCCTTCTCGCGCTCTCCGCCCGGCCGGTCGTCGCCGGCGGCGAATCGGGTCTGTGGCGCTGGCTCATCCCGGCGCTCGCGATCGCCGTGCTCGCGCTCGTCGGCCAGCGGGCCGCCGTCGCCGCGCATGCCGCGGACCGCGCCCACGCCGTCGCCGCCGAGGCGACGGCGCTCGCCTCGGACGTGGTGCTCGACCGCGACGGCCCGGACCTCCGCCATCGCGCTGTCGCCTTCGCCGCCGCGCACCCGGACGACGTCGACGCCGCCGACCTCGCCCGGAGGCTCGAGCGGGGCAACGACCGGCTCGCCGCCCTGCGCGCCAGCATCGCCGGCGCCCGAGCGGTCGAGGACCGCTACGCGGGCGACGCCTCGCGCGCGGCGGGCGGCGCGCGGGCAGCGTCGCTCATGCTCATCGCTCTCGCCCTCGGACTCGCCGTTCTGCTGCTGTGGTGCGTCTGGGCGCGGCGCAGCGCGGCGCGGGCCGCGAAGCAGGAGCAGCGCTTCCGCTCGATCGTGCGCAACTCCTCCGACCTCATTCTCGTCGTCGGGGGGCGGGGGGACGTCATCGACTGCACGCCGGTCGTCGAAAAGATGTTGGGCCGCAGCGTGGCCGGCGTCGTCGGCTCTGACTTCGCGGCGCTCGTGCACGCCGACGACGAGTCGCCGCTGACGACGCCGGGGCCCTGGCGGGCTCGGCACGCCGACGGGAGCTGGATCGACGTCGAGTCGACGTGCACCGACCTGCGCGACGACGCCACCGTCGGCGGGCTCGTCCTCGTCATCCGCGACGTGCGCGAGCGCAACGCGATGGAGCAGCGTCTGCATCACGCCGCGTTCCACGACCCCCTGACCGGCCTGGCCAACCGCGCGCTCTTCGAGGATCGGATGCGTCAGGCCGTCGCTCGCGGCCGGCGCACCGGCGCCAAGCTGGCCGTGCTCTTCGTCGACCTCGATGACTTCAAGACGGTCAACGACTCGCTCGGCCACGCCGCGGGCGACGAGCTGCTGCGCCTCACGGCCGCACGCCTCGACACGTGTCTGCGCGGCGCGGACACCGCCGCCCGCCTGGGCGGCGACGAGTTCGCCCTCCTGCTGGAGGACCTGGAGGGCGCGGAGGGCGCGGTCGCCGTCGCGCAGCGCGTCCATGACGCGCTCGCGCTGCCGTTCACGATCGCCGAGGAAGAGATCTTCGTGCAGGCGAGCGTCGGCATCGCCCTGCACGAGAACGGTCAGCTCGACGAGGAGCTGATGCGCAACGCCGACATGGCGATGTACGCGGCGAAGGGCGCGGGCAAGGGCCGCCACGAGCTGTTCCGTCCCGTGATGCACGAGGCCGCGCAGCGCCGCCTGCAGCTCACCGGCGACCTGCGCCGCGCCGTGCGCGACAACGAGTTCTTCGTCGACTACCAGCCGCTCATCGACCTCTCCGACGGCACGATGCTCGGCGCCGAGGCGCTCGTCCGCTGGGAGCACCCGCGGCTCGGGCGCATCTCGCCCGCGGACTTCATCCCGCTCGCGGAGGAGACCGGGCTCATCACGCAGATCGGCACGTTCGTCCTGAGCGAGGCGTGCCACGCCGCGCGGGCGTGGCACGACCTGCAGCAGAGCGATCGGCAGGCCTACGTCAGCGTCAACCTCTCGCCTCGGCAGTTCCGTCCGCCGGGCCGGCTCGTGGACGAGGTGAAGCGCATCACCGCCGAGGCGGGCCTCGATCCCTCGTACCTGCTCCTCGAGATCACCGAGAGCGTGCTCCTCAGCGACCGCGAGAACGCCGCGCACGACCTCACCCAGTTGCGCGCCCTCGGCGTGCGCGTCGCCATCGACGACTTCGGCACGGGGTACAGCTCCCTGTCCTACCTCCGGGACTTCCCGATCGACATCGTGAAGATGGACCGCTCGTTCGTGCGCGATCTCGGCCGCGGCCGCGCCGACGACGCGCTGGTGCGCTCCGTCCTGGAGCTCGGCCAGGCGCTCGACATGCAGATCGTCGCAGAGGGCATCGAGGAGGCCTCACAGCTCGACTGGCTGCGCGACCTCCAGTGCGGCATCGGGCAGGGCTACTACTTCTCGCAGCCCGTCAGCGGCGAGCGGCTGGCCGAGATCTTCAAGCAGCCGGCCTCCCGCAGCTGAGCGCCGGTCGCGGGTTCGCGACGTTCATCGACCCCCGGGTCCGAACGTGAGTCCGTGGTCGGCGACGAGGCGCGGGATGCTCTCGAAGTCGAGCTCGAGGCCGTAGCGCGCGGCGATCGCAGCGATCTGCGCGGGGTCGGGCGGGCCGGCGTCAAGCGGGAGCTCGGTCATCTCCTCGAAGTAGCCCTCGAAGCCGCCCGGGGAGATGATCTCGAGGAGCCGTGCCGGCTCGTCGCCCGCGTTCCAGAACGTGTGCCACTGGCCGCGCGGCTTGAACATCAGGTCGCCGGGCTCGCCGTAGACGACCTCGTCACCGAGCAGCGCGCCGACGCGGCCCTCGAGCACGAAGCTGTACTCGTCCTCGCGGCTGTGGCGGTGCAGCGGCGCCCCCAGCGCGCGAGGCGGCATCGGATGCTCGACGAGCGAGAAGCCGCCGCCCGACTCCTCGCGGCTCACCATGAACCGCACACCGATGCTTGCGAGGTCGCCTGCCCTTCCGTCCTGCGGACCGAGAACTCTTGCTGCCGTCATCTGCACCGGACCAGGCCTTTCATTGAACGGGGTGTTTACTGACTTGCGTGAGGAGCGTAGGCTTCACTGAGCACCGTGTCAACCCAAAAGCGCAAGTACGAGCTCAAGGCGCGCGCCGCGCGCCAGGGGCAGACGCGACAGCGGATCGTCGAGGCGACCGTCGCGCTCCATCAGGAGGTGGGGCCGGCCCGCACGACCGTCGCCGAGATCGCACGCCGCGCCGGCGTCCAGCGGCTCACCGTCTACAACCACTTCCCCGAGGAGGCCGAGCTGTTCGCCGCCTGTCAGGGGCACTTTCTCGCGCAGCACCCGCTCCCCGACTTCGCCGAGGCGCTCGCGCTGGCCGATCCGCACGCGCGCGTGCAGGCGGTGCTCCGCGCGCTGTACCGCTCCTACGGCGAGAGGCAGGCGATGACCGAAAAGGTCCTGCGCGACCGGGCCGTCGTGCCGGCCCTCGACGCGCTCCTCAAGCAGACGATGGACCCGGGTCAGCGCGGGCTCGCCGACGCCCTCGCGAGCGCGTTCGGCGCGCGCGCCAAGGCGGCCCGCCGGCTCCGCGCCCTGCTCGCCCTCGCCGTCGACTTCTGGACCTGGCACCGGCTCACCGGCGAAGGCCTCGACGATGCGGCAGCCGCCGACCTCATGGCGGATCTCGTCGCGGGCGCGGCGTGAGCCTCGAGATTCGAGCCGGCCGCCGGACCGTGCGCATCTCGCGGCCCGACAAGCCGCTGTTCCCGTGCGGCATCACCAAGGCCGACCTCGCCGCCTACCACGCGGCCGTCGCGCCGGCCATGCTCCCCCACATCACGGGCCGGCCGCTCAACCTCGAGCGCTACCCGGACGGCGTCGAGGGGCCGCGGATCTTCCAGCAGCGCGCGGGCGAGCACTTCCCGAGCTGGATCCGCCGCGCCACGGTCCGCAAGGAGGGCGGAACGGTCGCCCATGTCGTCGCCGCCGACGCGGCGACACTCGTGTACCTCGCCGACCAGGCGGTCATCACGCTGCACGCCTGGCCGAGCCGCGCCGACCGGCTCGAGCGGCCCGACCGCCTGATCTTCGACCTCGATCCCAGCGACGGAACTGTCGCCGCCGTGCGCGCCGCGGCCCGCGAAATCGGTGCGTTGCTGCGCGACCTCGGGCTCGAGCCGTTCGCGATGACCACGGGCTCGCGCGGCTACCACGTCGCTGTCCCCCTCCAGCGGCGCGCGGACTTCGACGCGGTGCGCGCCTTCGCCCGCGACGTCGCGCGGATTGCCGTCGCGCGCAACCCGCGACTCACGCTCGAGCAGCGCAAGGCGGCCCGGGGCGAGCGGATCCTCGTCGACGTCATGCGCAACACCTACGCGCACACGGCGGTCGCGCCGTACTCGGTGCGCGCGCGGCCGGGGGCGCCGGTGGCGACGCCGCTGCGCTGGGACGAGCTCTCGAAGGCGAGCACGCGCCCGGATCGCTGGACCCTGCGCACCGTCCTGCGCCGCCTCGAGCGCGACGGCGACCCGTGGGCCGAGATCGGGTCGTCCGCCCGCGCCCTCGGCGCCCCGCAACGGCGGCTCGCCGAGCTGCTGGGCGAACTGCGCCTGAGCTGATGGCCGATGCGGCGGTTACGCCGCTGGACCAATGTACGAGCGCCCACGCGCCGGGCCCCGGGTACGGAGCGAGCCAGGCGGGAACCGCCCGCCCGCCGGGTCGCCCATCGCTCGAACGCCGAGGTCTTCACGTGACGCTCGCCTCCCTGTTCGCTCGCCGCGTGCCGCCGCGCGCGCGGGCGAGCGCGCTCATCGCCCTCGCCGTCGCGGCCATCGCCTGCGTCGCGCCGGCCGTCTCCGCCGCGAAGTCCCGCACCGCCAAGGTGCGCCTGACGGCCATCCCGTCGCTGACCGCCAAGCAGCACTCGCTGACGATGGCGGTCCGCGCGCGGCCGGGCGCGACGTGCAAGCTGTCGGTCAGGGCGGCGCACCGGCGCGCGGCGTTCCCGCCGCTGGCCACCGACGCGCGCGGGCGCGGACGCATCCGCTGGCAGGTGCCGAGCAACGGCCCGAGCGGGGTGTGGCGCTTCGCCGCCTCGTGCAGCCAGGGGCGCGCGCGCGGCGCCCGGCGCACGCGCAGGCACCTGAGGATCGGCCGCGGCCTGGGCAGCGGCGCGCTCATCGCCCACAGCTCGACCGAGGTCCTGCAGGGAACGTTCCTGGCCAACGCCGGCGGCGGGCTCGGCCGCTCGTGCGGCCACGTCGTCGGCGGCGGCACGGTCTGCTTCACCAACAACCCGCTGTTCGGGTCCGCGGGCCGGTCGACGTGGTACGCCCTCGGCCGGCGGCCCGACCTCGGCGGCGTCGTCCACGCCGACGCGCGCACCTGGCTCGCCGACGCGCGCGGCAAGACGGCCGAGGGCACGACGCCGGCCGCCGGCGCGATCGCCGTCTGGCTCCCCGGCGCCGGCGGCGCCGATCGCCTGCACGGGCACGTCGCCTACGTCTCCGCCGTCGCCGACGGCGGCAAGACGGTCGTCGTCGACGAGGCCAACTGGGTCCCGGGCCTGGTCTCGCTCGGCCGCCGCGTCCGCGCGACCGAGATCGCCGGCTACATCTACCGGCCCGGCGCCGACGCCGGCTCGCCCGGCGCCGGCGGCTCCGCCGGCACGCCGGCCGCCCTTCCGGCCGCCGACACCGACGGCGACGGCGTGGCGGACGTCGCCGACGCCTGCCCGCTGCAGGCCGGCTCGCCGGCCAACGCCGGCTGCCCCACCGGCTCGCGCTTCCTGTTCGGCGACTTCAACGCCGACGGCCGCGACGACGTGGCGGTCGTCACGGCCAAGCACGACGGGCACCCGAGCGGCGTCAACTACAACGTCCTGACCTCGACGGGCTCGGGGCTGACGCCGGCCGGCGTGTGGGGCACGGCCGACGACGTCGACGTCCCCAGCTCGCGCTTCGTCAGCGGCGACTTCGACAACGACGGCAAGGAGGACATCCTGGCCGTCACGGCGCGCCACGACCGACACCCCAGCGGCGCGACCTACAGCGTCCTGACCTCCACCGGGTCGAAGTTCAACGCCGCGCGTCAGTGGAGCTTCTCCGAGGACGTCGACATCGCCGCCTCGCGCTTCCTCAGCGCGGACACGACCAACGACGCGCGCGACGACCTGGTCGTCGTCAGCCCGCGCAGCGCCGGCAGCCCGAGCGGCGCCGACTACACGGTGCTGGCCTCGACCGGCTCGGCGTTCAACAACACCGGGCTGTGGGGCTCGGCCGCCGACGTCGACATCGCCGCCTCGCGCTTCCTCAGCGGCGACCTCAACAACGACGCGCGCGATGACCTGGTCGTCGTGACGCCCCGGCGCGCGACCCACCCGAGCGGAGCCACCTACAACGCCGTCACGTCCACGGGCAGCAAGTTCAACAGCCCCGCCGCGTGGGGCGGCGCCGACAGCGTCGACGTCGCCGGCTCGCGGTTCGCGGTCGCCGACTTCAACAACGACGGGTCCGAGGACCTGCTCGCGGTGACCGACCGCGGCGCCGGCAGCCCGAGCGGCGCCGACTACAACGTGCTGACCTCCACGGGCTCGGCCTTCGGCAGCCCCGGCGTGTGGAGCTTCGCCGACGGGATCGACGTCGTCGGCTCGCGGTTCGTCACGCCCGACCTGACGGGCGAGGGGCGCAGCGACGTGGTCGCGGTCACCGCCCGCCGCGCGGGGGCGCCGAGCGGCGCCAGCTACACCGCGCTGACGTCGAGCGGCTCCGCGTTCACCAACGCGGGGGTGTGGGGCTTCTCC
>VAWY01000180.1 GCA_005888335.1 Actinomycetota bacterium | reverse complement strand
GCTGGACACCGGCACGCGCGGCGTCGCGCAGCGTCCGTGCGTAGGCACCGGCGTCATCACCGAACGCTCGCGTTGGGTCGCCGTGGTCGGCGAAGGCGCGCAGCGTCGACTCCGGCATCGTGTTGATGACGTCTGGAGCGATGAGCTCCTCGACGTAGAGGACGTCGGAGTAGCTCGGGTCCTTCGTGGCGGTGCTCGCCCACAGCGGGCGTTGAGGGCGCGCGCCGGCGTCGCGGAGCGCGAGCCAGCGTTCGTCGGTGAAGCGTTCGCGGTAGCGCTTGTAGGCCAGACGCGCGTTGGCGATCGCGACCCGGCCGCGCAGGGACGACGGCATCGGGAGCACAGCGTCTGCCTTCGCGTCGACCCGCGAGACGAAGAAGGACGCCACGGAGGCGATCGTGTCGACGGGCTCGCCGACGGCCACGCGTCGCTCGAGGCCGGTGACGTACGCGTCGATGGCCTGCTCGTAGCGCGCGAGTGAGAAGAGCAGCGTGACGTTGATGTTGACGCCGCGCGCGGTGAGCTCTTCGATCGCGACGACGCCGGCCTCCGTCGCGGGCACCTTGATCATCACGTTCGGTCGGGCCAGGCGTTTCCAGAGCCCGGTGGCCTGCGCGATGGTGGCGGCGGAGTCGTCGGCGAGATCGGGCGTGCACTCGAACGAGACGAAGCCGTCGCGTCCGCCGCTCGCCTCGTACGAGGCGCGCAGGAGGTCGGCCGCCCTGGCGACGTCGTCGAGCGCGAGCTCGAAGAAGAGCTCTTGCTGGTCACGGATCCCGGCGCCGACGGAGCTGCGCAGCTGGTCGTCGTAGCGGTAGGATCCCGTGATGGCTTTGGCGAAGATCGTCGGGTTGGACGTCGCGCCGGTCACCGCGGACTCGGCGATCAGCGTCGCGAACTCCCCGTCGTCGAGCAGCTCGCGTGAGAGCGTGTCGAGCCAGATCGAGACGCCGGTGTCGTGCAAGGCGCGCAGGCGGTTCATGCCGCGCTCCCGTTCTTCACCGCGAGCTCCTCGAGGGGAATGCCGGGGTCGGCGAGGCGCCGGTCGTCGACCACCACGCGCTGGCGAATGAGCGCCTGGATGGGCTCGGTGACGTCCCAGACGTTGACGTTCATGCCCGCGACCACGCGGTCGCCGACGAGCCAGAAGGCGACGAACTCCCGGCTCGCGGGATCGCCGCGCAGGACGACCCGGTCCCAGGTGCGGGCGTAGCCCGAGTACTCCATGCCGACGTCGTACTGGTCGGAGAAGAAGTACGGCAGGCGGTCGTAGACCTCGGGTCGGCCGAGCATGTTGCGGGCCGCGACTGGTCCCTGGTTCAGTGCGTTCGCCCAGTGCTCGACGCGGATTCGCTGCCCGTAGAAGGGGTGGTGCGCCGCGGCGACGTCGCCGGCGGCGAACACGCCCGGCACGCTGGTCTGAAGGTGCTCGTCGACGACGATCCCGTCGTCGACGTGGAGCCCGGCCTCCGCGGCGAGCCCCGTTCGGGGAGTGACGCCGATGCCGACGACGACGAAGTCGCACTCGATCGTGCGCCCGTCGGTGGTGCGGACGCGTTCGACCGCCGTGTGTCCCTCGAAGCGCTCGACTCCGGTGCCAAGCAGCATGCGTACCCCGTGGTCGCTGTGGACGTCGCGGTAGATGGCTCCGATCTCGCGGCCCAGGACCCGCTCGAGCGGTACGGAAGCCGGCTCGATGACCGTGACGTCGAGTCCCCGTTGCCGGGCGGAGGCGGCGACTTCGGCGCCGATCCAGCCCGCGCCGATGACAACCACGCTGCCGCCGCGGTCCAGGCGCTCGCGCAGGACATCGGAGTCCTCGACGCTGCGCAGATACAGCACGCCGTCGAGCGAGCCGCCCGGGATCGGCAGATGGCGCGGCTCTGACCCCGTCGCGAGCAGGAGCCGGTCGTACTGCAGCCGCTCGCCGTGACGCACGGTGAGCTCCTGTCCGCCCGTGTCGAGGGCCGTCACCGTCCGCCCGAGGCGTAGCTCGATGTCGTGGTCCGCGTAGAAGTTCTCGTCGTGGACGTAGACCTTCTCGCGGCCGACCTCGCCGCGCAGGTAGTCCTTGGACAGCGGCGGGCGTTCGTACGGACGCGCCTCCTCTGCGCCGACGAGGATGACGCGTCCGTCGAAGCCCTCGGTGCGCAGGGTTTCTGCCGCCTTGGCGCCGGCCAGGCTGGCGCCGACGATCACGAAGGTCTGGTCAGCAGTCATGGCTTGTCCTTGTTGTCAGGGCGAGGAACTCCCCGCGGGTCCGGGCGTCGTCGCGGACGAGTCCGTGCAGCGCTGAGGTCACCGTCTTGGCGCCGAGCTTCTGCACTCCGCGCAGCGACATGCACAGGTGCTCCGCCTCGACGACGACGCCGACGCCCTTGGGCTCGAGCTCGCGCTCGAGCCAGTCGGCGATCTGGGTCGTCAGGCGCTCCTGGATCTGCAGGTCGCGCGCGAAGAGGTCAACGACGCGGCCGAGCTTGCTCAGGCCGATGATCCGGTCGCGTGGCAGGTAGCCGA
This sequence comes from Actinomycetota bacterium, assembly GCA_005888335.1. The sequence continues at coordinate 5,946 of VAWY01000180.1, read as the reverse complement.
TGTGGGCCACTCCGTGGAACGGGAGCAGGTGGTGCATGCACAGCGAGTGAAAGGGAATCGACCGCGCCACGATCAGCTCGTCGTAGCCGTCCTCGTTGGGAAAGGTCGTGGGCCGAAACGGCTGCGGGGTCAGCAGCTCGGCATAGGCGTCGGCCATCCGGCGCGGCGTTTCCTGGAGCCCTTCGGAATCGAGGTCGGCGCCCAGTGCGCGGAGAAGGTCACGCGCGGCGCGCTGCGCACTCGCGTGGTCGATCTCACGATGCGCCGCGTCACTCCCTTCGGGGCGAGCCAACGCCAGGCTGGCGACGTGGTGCTCTAGCGAGGTCATGTCCGCCTTAGCGGCTCGTGCCCGCGAGTTCTTACCGACGACCGCTCATCTCTCATGCGGCCAAGCCTCCGTGGCCGCCAGTCGTTGCGCCATGGGATCGAGGCTGTATTCCGCGCTGATGCAGTCGGCGCCCCATGGCGACCACTCGCCGCGGCGGCCAGCGTAAGACGACATGCCATCGATCGCCAACCAGACATGCCTGTCACCCGGATGCTGAAGCTGCGCGTCTGGGCCAGCTCGCTGGAGCTGGACCACCAGCTGGCGAGCGGATGTCCCCCGTGGCTCTCGCCGGAGCTCGAACTTCGGACGCTTCAGCTCGCGACGGCCAGGTGTCGCTGGGCTCTCGCCCGTGACCTCGAACGTGTCGTGTCGCAGGCGAGCGAACCGGAGGATCCATGCTCGGTCGCGGTGCCGGTGCGACGGTCAGCGATCCTGGCGGCGACCGATGCGCTGCTCGAATTGGCAGCCGCGCTCACCGATCCCGGCTGCAACAACGTCCGCGGGATCGCACTCGCCTCTTGCCTTCTTCGCGATCCGCTCAGCGCGTTGTACATCGTCACCGACGAGTCGCTCGACGACGCCGCAAGCGCGGCGACGGCTGCGCTGCGATCCGCGACGTGATCAGGCGGTGAGCGGCACGACATGAGGTGCCGGCCCCATCGCAACCCACCGCGCCACAGGCGAGCGTGGGGACATGAAGCCGACCACCACCCACCGCGAACGACTCGTCTGCGGCGTCGACGACTCGCCGGCGGCCGCGAATGTGCTCGCCGTCGCGACCCAGCTCGCCGAAGTCCTCGGCCTGCGACTGACGCTCGTTCACAGCCCCCATCCCGACGTCTTCCTCACCGGTACACACCGCCGGGCCGCTCTGGACCGCGGCCGCGCGCTGCTCGATCGGCTGGCGCCGGATGTCCCGGCCGCCGACCGCATCATCGAGATCGGCGATCCCGCCGAGCTCCTCCACGCGGTCCTCGAGGACTCCGCGGAGCTCGCAGTCGTTGGCTCACGCGGACACGGAGCGGCGGTCGCCGCCCTTCGCGGAAGCGTGTCCCGCGCGCTCGCCCGCTCTGCGCCGTGCCCACTCATCGTGATCCCGCCGCATGCGAGGCTGAACGCCGCCGCCGGAGCCACAGTCGTCTGTGGTGTCGACGGCTCCGTCGAGGCGACCGCGGCGCTGGAGGCCGGCGGCGCACTCGCGAGGGCGCTCGGAGGCCGGCTCACGGCCGTCTACGTCCGTTCCTCCACCGGAGCGGCGGCGGTGCCAGCCAGCTGGGCGGCAGATCGCTGGCAGGTCCCCGTCGAGGACGGCCGCGCGGCTCTGGCGATCGTCGAGCGCGCAGTGGCAGGCCTCAGCGCGGACGTCCCCAAGGGCGTCTGTGTCGAATCCGGCGATCCCGCCGAGCGCCTGGCCAGGGTCGCCCGCGCGCAGCCCTCGGCCATCCTGGCGGTCGGCTCCCGAGGTCAGGGCGCTGTGCGAGCCGCCCTGCTCGGTTCCGTCTCGTCGCGGCTCGGCGCGACCGCCGCGTCGCCGGTGATGATCATGCCTCGCACGGCCCGCCAGCCGGACCTCGCCGCCCGCCGGCGCGAGCGCTCCGGCGACGCCGCGCGACCCCCGGCGGCCAGGCGGCGACGGCTGCGGAGCGGACGCGGCGCGAGCCACCCTCGCGAGCGCGCGCCGCAGGCGTCCTGAGGGGTCGGTCATGGCCATCCAGATCAAGCGCATCTACGAGCCGGCCGCCCCCGAGGACGGCTATCGGCTCCTGGTCGACCGGATGTGGCCCCGTGGTATCTCGCGTCGACGCGCCGCGCTGGACGGCTGGGAGCGCGACCTGGCACCCACCAACGAGCTGCGCGAGTGGTACGGGCACACGCCCGATCGCTTCGACGAGTTCTCGCACCGCTACCGCTGCGAGCTCGGCGCGCATCCCGACGTGCTGCGCGAGCTCCGCGAACGCTCGCGCGCCGGCACCCTGACGCTCGTCTTCTCCGCGCGCGACTCGGCGCACAGCAACGCCGCGGTCCTCGCCGATGTGCTTTTGAACCTGGACATGAACTGAGGAACGACCATGGTCGATTTCACGCTCACCGAAGAGCAACACAACATGCGTGAGATGGCTCACGACTTCGCCGCGCACGTGATCCGGCCCGTCGCATGGGAATACGACAAGGACGGCACCTGGCCCGAGGCGATCATCAGGCAGGCGTGGGAGCTCGGTCTGATGAACTCGCACCTCTCCGAGGAGCACGGCGGCGTAGGTGCCACGTACCTCGACGGCTGTCTCGTCGCAGAGGAGCTCGCCTGGGGGTGCGCTGCGATCGCTACCACGCTTGGCGCCAACGACCTGGCCGCGACGCCGGTGCGACTCGGCGGCAGCGACGAGATCAAAGCCACGTATCTCGGCCAGCTGGCCGAAGAGCCGAGGCTCGCCTCGTTCTGCCTGACCGAGCCCGACGCCGGCTCCGACGTCTCGGGCATGCGCACGACCGCGGTGAGGACCGGCGACAAGTACGTCATCAACGGCTCGAAGTGCTTCATCACCAACGGCGGCTACGCCGACTGGTACACGGTCTACGCCAAGACCGACAAGGACGCCGGCCACCGCGGCATCTCGGCCTTCGCCGTGCCCAGAGACGACACGGTGACGGTCGACAAGCACGAGGACAAGATGGGCCTGCGGGCGTCCAACACCGCGTCCGTCTCCTTCAACGAGACCGAGGTCCCGGCGGCGAACCTCCTCGGGCAGGAGAACCACGGGTTCAAGCTGGCGATGGCCACGCTCGACCGGACCCGCCCCGGCGTGGCCTCGCTGGCCACCGGCATCGCGCGCGCGGCCTTCGACTTCGCGACCGAGTACTCCAAGGAGCGCGTCCAGTTCGGCGTGCCGATCGCCATGCACCAGGCGATCCAGTTCATGATCGCCGACATGGCGACCAAGGTGCACCTGGCGCGACTGGCCACCTGGCAGAGCGCCGTCCTGCTCGACCAGGGCAAGCGCAACACGCTGGAGTCCTCGCACGCCAAGCGCTTCGCCGCGGACTCCGCGATGGAGGTCACGACCGAAGCCGTGCAGGTCTACGGCGGCTACGGCTTCATCAAGGACTACCCCGTCGAGAAGCTCATGCGCGACGCGAAGATCATGCAGCTCTACGAGGGCACCTCGCAGATCCAGCGGCTGGTCATCGCGCGCGAGACGCTGCTGCCGCGCCGCGTCGACCAGCCAGCCAGGCCGGTCGTCGCGCTCGCCTCCTAGGTCTGGCTCTGAGAAGGCTGCGACGACTAGGGGCGTCGCGGGCCCGCGGCGCCCTCGGCGACGGTGCGCCGCCGGTTCGGCGCGCCGAACCGGAAGTGTCTTGCCGGTTGGGTTCAGGGCTCACCATATGGACCTCACCCGACTCCGCGCAGCCGGCGGGCGGGGACGCGTTCAAGCTCCGCATCGACGCCGCAGCGCCCCGCACTGCGCGACCCGCTATCCGTGCGCCCACAAGCCAAGCGCGTCCACCTGCACGTCTGACCCCGGCCGAACGGGCGTGACCCCTGTTCGGCACACCTGGTGATCACCAGAACTGCGGGCTCCGCTCGAAATATTCGGCGCGGCTGGCCAGCCTCTGGGGCGCGCGCCCCATGGTCGCGCGGCGCCTCGCGAGGGATGGTGAACGTAGTCACCGCAAACCGCTTGGAGGCCCTCATGACGACCGACCACCTGCTGTTCGCCGCATTCGGCGGTGTGCTCGCCGTCGTCGTGGCGGTCTGGATGATCGCGCTCACCAACGCCGTCTGGGCGCTCGTCCTGGCGGTGGCCGTCGCCGTGGCTGGCGCGGTCATGGTGACGCTGGTGATCAACCGAGAGCTCGCGGACGCCGACGGCGGCGCTGACGCCGACGACCCGCGCCATGTCGAGACATGCGAGTCAAGGTCCGATCATGCCGACTGATCACTCACAGACGCGACGCGCGCACACGCGTCGTGACGCCGAAGTCGATGACATCGTCCGCACGCTCCGCACGTACGGCGTGTTGACCCGGACACGGCTCGCTGACCTCTCCGGAGCCGTCCACTGGAGCGAACCCGATTTCAGGCGAGCACTTGCTCTCGCGGTCTCGAGCGGCAGGGTCAAGCCGCTCGGCGATGAGCTCTTCGAGATATCCGACCCCTAGCCGGCCGGCCGTCGCGAAGGCTGCGGCCAGCACACCCCCACGGAGGAGCTAGGAGATGACGCACCCGGTCTACCCCGTCACCACCCGCGAGCTCGCCTCGCACAGAACCGAGCTCGCACCGAAGACGCACGACGCCTTCGAGTCGTTCAGCCGGCAGGTCTTCGCCGACGGCGCGCTCCCCGAGAAGACGAAGCAGCTGATCGCCGTCGCGGTCGCGCACGTGACCCAATGCCCGTACTGCATTCGCAGCCACACCCGCATCGCGGTACGCAAGGGCGCGACCGAGCAGGAGATCATGGAGGCGATCTGGGTGGCCGCCGAGATGCGCGCCGGAGCCGCCTACGCCCACTCCGTCATCGCGCTCGACGCCGCCGCCGAGGGACGTAACGGGCATCCGTCCTGAGGGTCGGCCGCCGCTGGTCAGCCGGCGTTGTGGCTGTGCATGCGCATGCGGATCGGCGGCGCCTCGGCGCCACCGCCGTCGAGGAACGCGCAGGCATCGGCGTATGCCTGCTCGATGAGCAGCCGCGCGTGAGCGAAGTCGATCGGCTGGATCGACAGCGGGCAGGGCGGTGGCAGCACGACCAGCTTCGTCTGGTCCTTATGGGTCTCGATGTCGTCGATGAGCCGGCGCTGGATGATCAGGCTCAGTGCGTGCAGCGCCATCGCCAGGGCGCCGCGGGGCGGTTCGTTCAACGCGCAGGCGTTTCCGGTCGGCAGGACGTAGATCTCGCTGGCGCCGAGTTGCACGGCGTGCGAGATCGGCGTGTTGTTGGCCACTCCCCCGTCCATCAGCTCCCGACCCTGCCAGCTCACCGCCGGCATGACTGCTGGGATGGCGGCGCTGGCCATGACCGCCTCCACGACTGGGCCCTGCGAGAGGCGCACCTCCTCGCCCGTGACCACGTCGACCGCGATCACGTGCAGCTCCAGGGGCATGCTCTCGAGGCGGTCGTGGTCGATGTGACGCGTGATCAACTTCCGCATCGCGCGGTCGGGCACGAGGTGGTCACGCGCGCCGAGAAACCCCAGCAATCCGGTTATGAGGTTGACCGGAAAGACCTGCGCGCGCCGCAGCCCACGCCAGACGTCGCCCAACGCATCTGTTGTCTCCACCGTCTGCGGCCGCGAAGCCAGAAACGCGGCGTTGAGCGCCCCGGCCGACGTCGCGACGAGAAGATCCGGCGCGATTCCTCGCTCATACAGCGCGCGCAACATCCCCACCTCGACGGCCCCGAGGCTCGCCCCGCCGGCGAGCACGAATGCCACACGTCCGCGCTTGCTCACGCCCGCGGCGCCTCGAGGATGCTGCGGGCCTCGCGGATCATCTGGTGGGTGAAGCCCCATTCGTTGTCATACCAGGCCATCACCTTGACAAGCGTTCCGTCCACGACCCTGGTCAAGTCGAGGTCGACGATGGCGGCGCGCGGGTCGCCGACGATGTCGGCGGAGACGAGTGG
>VAWY01000179.1 GCA_005888335.1 Actinomycetota bacterium | reverse complement strand
GCCGACGCGCTGCTGCTCGCCGAGATCAGCGGCCGGCCGATCGCACCGATCTCCAGGGCCCACCCGGAGCTGACGGCCGACGACGCGTACGCGATCCAGGCGATCAACGCCCACTCGCGCGAGGTCAGCGCGACCGCGCCCGCGCGCGTGGTCGGGCACAAGATCGGGCTGACGTCGAAGCCGATGCAGGAGCTGCTCGGCGTCGACCAGCCCGACTACGGCGTGCTCTACGACGACCGCGTCCACGCGACCGGGGTCGAGCTGGGCGTCTCCGGTCTGATCGCGCCGCGCATCGAGCCCGAGCTGGCCTTCGTCCTGCGCGAGGACCTCCACGGGCCCGGCGTGACCGCCGCGGACGTGCTCGCCGCCACCGAATCGGTCATCCCCGCGCTGGAGGTCATCGACAGCCGCATCCGCGACTGGAAGATCACGCTGGTCGACACGATCGCCGACAACGCCAGCTGCCACTGCGCGGTGCTGGCCGCTGAACGCCACCCGGTCGCCGAGGTCGATCTCCCTGCTGCGGCCGTGGCGATGTCGGTCGACGGCGAGGTGCGCCAGCAGGGCGTCGGCGCGGCGGTGCTCGGCGACCCGGCCGAAGCGGTCGCCTGGCTGGCCAACGCGCTCGCCGGCCATGGCGTCGCGCTGAAGGCCGGCCACGTCGTGCTGTCGGGCTCGCTCACGGCCGCGGTGCCGATCGCTGCCGGGAACCGCGTGGTCGCCGACTTCGGCCCGCTCGGCCGGGTGGAGGTGACGGCGCGATGAGCAAGGCGACCGCCGCGATCGTGGGGTCCGGCAACATCGGGACCGACCTGCTCTACAAGCTGCTGCGCTCAGAGCACGTCCAGCCCCACTGGATGATCGGCGTCGACCCGGCCTCCGCGGGGCTCGCCCGCGCCGCCGACCTCGGCCTCATCACCAGCGCCGAGGGCGTCAACTGGCTGCTGGCGCAGGACGAGCTGCCCGACATCGTCTTCGAGGCGACCGCGGCGAAGGTGCACGCCGCCGCCGCGCCGCGCTACGAGGCAGCGGGCATCCGCGCCGTCGACCTCACCCCGGCTGCGGTCGGCCCGTTCGTCGTGCCGCCCGTCAACCTCGACGAGCACCTCGATGCGCCCAACGTGAACATGGTCACCTGCGGCGGCCAGGCAACCGTGCCGATGGTCCACGCCGTCGCGCGCGTGACCCGGGTGCCCTACGCGGAGATCGTCGCGTCGATCGCGTCGAAGTCCGCCGGTCCCGGCACACGCGCGAACATCGACGAGTTCACCGAGACGACGTCGCGCGCAATCAGCGAGGTCGGCGGCGCCGAGCAGGGCAAGGCCATCATCGTGCTCAACCCGGCCGAACCGCCGTTGCTGATGCGAGACACCGTCATGTGCGAGCTCGAGCCCGACGCCGACCGCGCCGCGATCGCCGAGTCCGTGCGTGAGATGGCCGCCGAGGTCGCGACGTACGTGCCCGGCTACCGGCTCAAGGCCGACCCGCAGTTCCACGACGACCGCGTCACGATCCTGCTCGAGGTCGAGGGCGCCGGAGACTTCCTGGAGCCCTACAGCGGCAACCTCGACATCATGACCGCCGCCGCCACGCGCGTCGGCGAGCGCATCGCGGCGCAGCTGGTGGCGGCATGATCCGCGTCACCGACACCACTCTGCGCGACGGGTCGCACGCCGTCGCCCACCGGTTCACCGTCGAGCAGGTCCGCGATGTGGTCGCGGGTCTCGACGCCGCCGGCGTCCCGGTGATCGAAGTTGCCCACGGCGACGGCCTCGGTGGCTCCACGCTCACCTACGGTCGCAGCCGCGTCGACGAGCGCGAGCTGATCGCCGCTGCCTGCCAGACCGCGCAGCGGGCGACGATCGCGGCGCTGATCCTGCCCGGCGTCGGCACCGTCAGCGACATCAAGGCCGCCCACGACCTCGGCGTCGGCGTGCTGCGCGTCGCCACGCACGCAAGCGAGGCCGACATCTCCGCCGAGCACTTCCACGCGGCACGGGAGCTGGGGATGCAGACCGCCGGGTTCCTGATGATGAGCCACACCCTGGAACCCGAGGCCCTCGCCGTGCAGGCGCGGGTGATGGCCGACAACGGCTGCGAGTGCGTCTACGTCGTCGACTCCGCCGGCGCGATGGTGCTCGACGGCGTCACCGACCGCGTCGACGCGCTCGTCGCCGAGCTCGGGGCGGACGCGCAGGTCGGCTTCCACGCCCACCGCAACCTGGCAGTCGGCGAGGCCAACACGATCCTCGCCGTGCGCGCCGGTGCCGTCCAGGTCGACGGGTCGCTGCGTGCCTTCGGCGCCGGCTCGGGCAACGCCCAGACCGAGGTCGTCGCGGCACTGCTCGAGCGGCTCGGCGTGCGCACGGGGATCGACGTCGCGGCGCTGCTCGACGTCGCCGAGGAGATCGCGGCGCCGCTGCAGCCGGCCGTCCCGGTCATCGACCGCGACGCGATCACGCTCGGCCTCGCCGGCGTGTACTCGAGCTTCCTCAAGCACGCCCGCACGATCGGCGCGCGCTACGACGTCCCCGCGCACGAGCTCCTGCGGATCGCGGGCGACCGACGGCTCGTCGGCGGCCAGGAGGACCTGCTCGTCGACATCGCCGTGGAGCTCACGGCATGAGCCTCACGCGCCGCGGGCTGCTCGGCGCCGGTGCCGCTGCCGCCGCCGGCACCGGTCTCGCCGCACTCGGGTTCCCCGGGCCCGCGGTCGCCGACAGCGACACCCAGTGCGCGGGGCTGATCCCGGCCGTGGCCGAGGCCCCGCCCGGTGGCCGGATCGACCTGCACGCGCACCACATCCCACCCGTCTACCGCGAGGCGCTGCTGCAGGCCGGCATGGTCACGATCGGCGGCTACCCGACGCCGGTCTGGAGCCCGGAGCGCGCGATCGCGTTCATGGACAGCTTCGGGATCCAGCTGCAGGTCGTGTCGCTCTCCGATCCCGGGGTGTCGTTCCTGTCGGGCGCCGCCGCCAAGACGCTCGCCCGCCAGGTCAACGAGTACACCGCCGAGCTCATCAAGGACCACCCGACGCGCTTCGGCGGCTACGCCGTGCTGCCGCTGCCCGACGTCGAGGGCTCGCTCGAGGAGCTCGCCTACGCGCTCGACGTGCTCAAGCTCGACGGCGTCGCGCTGCTCACCAGCTACGGCGGCACGAACATCGCGCTGCCGCAGTTCGAGCCGCTGTGGGCCGAGATCAACCGGCGCAAGGCGTTCGTGTTCATGCACCCCGCGGCGCTGCCCGCCGACGACAAGCCCAGCTACGGGCTGCCCGACTTCCTCGTCGAGTTCACCTTCGAGACGACCCGCTTCTGCGCAGTCGCGCTCAACACCGCGCTGACGACCCGCTACCCCGACCTGCGTATCCAGCTCGCCCACGCGGGCGGCGCGTTCCCGTTCCTCAACTACCGCGTCGGCGTGATGCAGGACGGCGCCGCCAACCAGGTGCTCAAGGACCCGGACTCGGTCAACGGCGTGCTTCCGGCCGCCCAGCAGCGCGGCTTCTACTACGACACGGCCTTGAACCCGGCGCCGTCAGCGATGCAGTCCGTGCTCGAGATCAGCGACATCAACCACATCGTCTTCGGGTCGGATTGGCCGTTCACCGAGCTGCTCTTCGTCGTCCCCGGTGATCCCCAGCCGCCGCTGAGCGCGACGTTCGCCACCAGCCAACGCCATGCGATCGAGCGGGCCAACCCGCTCGCCCAGCTCCCGAGTGTCGCGGCACGCCTCGGCGTGCCCGCCGCGGACACCGCGGTCGACGCCAAGCTCGTGCGCGCCCGCGTGATCAAGCAGAAAGCAGGCAAGCGCCAGGTTCGATTCCTCCTCGATGCCGGTGAGACGGTGCTCGTCGACGCCCAGCTCACACGCGCGGGCAAGATGCTGGCCGAGACGCGGTTCTCGCGCGTCGATCGCGGCCGTCGCTCGCTGCGCTTCACGCTACCGCCGGATCTTCGTCCCGGGAAGGCGCGCCTCGTGCTCAGCGTCACCGACGTCTTCGGCAACATCCGCACCGTGCGGACGTCGATCCATGTCATCGATTGAGCCACAGCGCATCGACGTCCACGCGCACGCGCTGACGCCCGCCTACCGCAACGCGCTCCAGGACGCGGGCATTCACCTGATCGGCGGGATCCCCGTTCCGGACTGGTCGCCCGCGCTGGCGCTGCAGTTCATGGACGCCCACGGGATCGCCACGCAGATGCTCTCGATCTCCGACCCCGGAGCCGACTTCCTCGCCGCCGAGCCGGCGACCGCGCTCGCGCGCACCGTCAACGACGAGCTCGCCGCGATCGTCAGCGAGCACCCCCAGCGGTTCGGGGGCTTCGCCGTGCTCTCGCTCCAGGACGTCGACGGCGCCCGAGCGGAGGCCATCCGCGCGCTCGACGAGCTCGGCCTCGACGGCGTCGCTCTCCTGAGCAGCATCGGCGGGCGCTACCTCGGCGACCCGGCGTTCGAGCCGCTCCTGGCAGAGCTCGACGCCCGCAACGCGTGGGTGTTCGTCCACCCGACGGCCGTCGCCGCTGACGCGCGCCCCGAGTACGCGATCCCGAGCTTCGTCGCCGAGTACCCCTTCGACACGACGCGCACGATCATCTCGCTGCTGTTCAACGGCACGTTCGACCGCCACCCCGGCATCCGCTGGCACCTCGCGCACGGCGGCGGCACCGTCCCGATGCTCCGCAAGCGCCTGGACACGCTCGCGACCTACGCGCCGCTGGCCGCCGACGTGCTGGGCTTGCCTCCCGGCTCGAAGGCCCTCACGCCGGACTCGTGCGATCGCGCGCTGCGCGCGGCGTTCTTCGACACCGCGCTCGTCGCCGACCGACCGGCGCTGCTGGCCCTCGACGCCATGTGCGGCAAGCGCGGGATCGTCTTCGGCAGCGACTGGCCGTTCGCCGCCCTCATGTACAGCGAGGATCCCGACCCGCAGCCCGCGCTCGGCGGGGTCTTCTCTGCCGCCGATCGCGCTCAGATCGATCACCGCAACGCGCGCGAAGCGTTCCCGCGGCTCGGCGCCTGACAGGGCAACATCGAGTCGTGGGCGTGGGAGGGTCGGTGCCCGCGCCATCCGGGGCGCGGGCACCGAGATCCCTGGAGTCCGCCCGGACGCTAAGCCTCGAGGCACATCAGTGACGCGTCAGCCAGGCGTGGCGTTCAGCTAAGCGCGTGCGGCCGCTTCGATGAGCCGTACCGTGGAGTCCGGCCTGGCGACGATGACACCCGGGTCGGCGGTTACGATCGTGGCGTCGGGCGGATGAGAGGAGATGACGATGCTCGACGTGAGTCGTGTTGCGCTGGATGAGCTTGCCGAGGCGCTGCAGGACCACTCGCCGGATCACAGCTGGTGGCTGGATCCGCGAACGGGCCGGCTCGAGCCGTGGAGCGACGGCATCGACGAGCCGGAGGAGGGGCATCCGGAGGACCGTGGTCTGCTCTACGTCGAGCCGGTCGAGTCGCGGCTGGCGTACGGCGACATGGAGGACTTCGTCGCCGCGGTCGGTGATCCGCGGCCGCGGGACGTCCTCGGGCGGGCGATCGCCGGGCGCGGTGCGTTCCGGCGGTTCAAGGATGCGCTGCTGGAGTTTCCCGAGCTTCGAGCGGCGTGGTTTGCGCTGCTCGACGCGCGGATGGAGCGCCGCGCGCTGGAGTGGCTCGCGGACCACGGTCTGGTCGATCAGGCGGAGGCCGAGCGTCGAGCCGCGGCGCGTCCGGACCCGGAGCTGCCGGCCGGGGCGGCGCCCGACGGCCAGGCGATTGCGCGTGCGGTCGCCGCTGATCTCGCCGAGCTGTACGGGCCGCGGCTGCGCCGCGTCGTGTTGTTCGGGTCGTGGGCGCGCGGTGACGCGCACCCCGAGTCGGACGTCGACCTGCTCGTCGTGCTCGACGCGGTGGCGTCGTCGTGGGAGGAGGGGGCGCGCATGGACGAGGTGCTGTGGCGACGCTCGCTGGACTCGGGAGCGGTCGTGTGCGCGGTGCCGATCGGTGAGGCCGACAGCCGTGCGCCGGAGCGTCCGCTCGTGGCCCGAGCGCTCGCCGAGGGCGTCCCGGTCGGATGACGGCGGATGTGCTGGGGCGCGCGCGAACCGAGATCGCGGCCGCGCGGCACCTGGCGGAAGGCGGCTTTGCGGCGCAGGCGATCTCGCGCGCCTACTACGCGGCCTTCTACGCCGCCGAGGCGGCACTCCTGGCTCGCGGTGAGACGCGCTCCAAGCACGCCGGCGTCGTCGCGGCGTTCGGCCAGCTCTTCGTCCGCAGCGGCGAGATCGACGAGATTCACGGGCGGGCGCTGCGGTCGCTGTTCGAGCGCCGCAGCAAGGCCGACTGCGACGTCGCCGACGAGCCGACGGTGGCCGTGTCCAGGGCGGCGATCGACGACGCACAGCGTGTGGTCGAGGCGGTGGCCGGCTGGATCGCCCGCGGCTAAGCCGCACGCCGCCGGCTCTGGCTCAAGCCCCTCCCGGCAGCGCTACAAGCGCCTCTTCAGCGACCTGATCGCGGTCGCGCGAGCGAACTGATCAGCGCCCGCTCGTGCCGATCTCAGGACCGCGGACGTCGGCGCGGGGCTGCCTGTGGGCGTGAGCTCGAGCCATCGCGATCGACCCGCGGTCGCGCGGATGCTGGATCCCGACGCGCCAGAACGGCTCTGGATGGCGGCGCCGCGCTCGACCGCCCAACCCTTCACCAGCGCCGAGGGATCGAGCCTTCCGGCGGCGCGCTCGTCGAACGCGCCGCCCGTCTGCTCGCGCAGGCGCGCGCGCAGCTGTCGAGAACCCATCTGACGTCCTCGCTCGCGTCGTGCGCGACGACGCCGCCGAGGAGGACGGCAAGCTCGAGCGGAGTGGACGTGACCACCCCTCGCCGGCCGCGCCGGCGCGCCGTGCTACGCAGAGTGCGCGGCCAGCTCGAGGGCGCTGACCCGGGTGGGCACGTCGCCGTGGATAGAGCAAGCGCGCCACGTGTCGCCGCGATCGGTGCTCTGCCAGATCTGGCCGTCGGCGAGGCCGGCGAACAGCCGGCCAGGCGTGGTGACGAGCGCGTAGGGCATCGCCGGCAGGGGCTCGGGAAGGCCGCCCGTGACCGCTCGCCAGCGGCCGTCGGCGCGTCGGTAGATCTGCGCCTGCGGGTTGCCGCGGCCGTGCGCGGCGAACGGGCCGGTGCTCGCCGAGACGTACCAGAGCCCCGGGTCGTCGGGGTCGACGGCGACCGACCAGGTGTAGTGGCGGTCGCGGCCCTCGTCGGCCGGTCGCCAGGTCTCGCCCGCGTCCTCGCTGTACGCGGCGCCGCCGCCACCCGCCTCGTAGGCGCAACCGCCCGCGCGGGGATGCCAGGCGAGCGAGTGGACGTCGCGCTGGGCGCCGGGGCGGTGGTCTTGCCAGGTGGCGCCGCCGTCGGCCGAGCGCATCAACCCGCCCAGCTCGATCCCGACGAGGATGAGGTCGGGATCGTGCGGGCTCGGGGCGATCCAGCGCACGTGCGAGGTCCACGGGCGCGGGGGAAAGCTCCAGGTCGGGCGCGAGGGCAGCTCGAGCAGCGCCTCCAGCTCTCGCCATCTCTGGCCGCCATCGTCGCTGCGGTACAGCGCGCTGGGCTCGGTGCCCGCGTAGACGGCGCCATCGGCGGCGCTGACCGCGAGCGAGAACACGGCAGACGCCGGAAGCCGGCAGTCGAGCCAGGTCTGGCCGCCATCCAGTGTCTTGCTCACGCCGCCATCGCGCAGCCCGGCGTAGGCGGTGTCCGGGTCGCGCGGATCGACCGCAAGGCACTGCGCGCCGCTCGCCGTCAGGGAACGTCTGGCCGCCCAGCCGCCGTCGGCCTCGTCGAGTCGCACGATCGCGTCCCCAGTCGCCGCGTACAGCCGGCTGGCTTGACCAGCACCGTTCGGCACAGTCCGACGATGACAGGGTCGGCCGAAGCGCGCAGTTCAGGGGTGTGAATTCCATCCCTCTGGGTGAGCACCAGGTGTGGATCGCGGGCAAGTCCCCCCAGACGAACGACCTCTGCTGGGATGGCCCGATCCGAGGGGCCACGCGCCGGTGCCGTTCGACTGGTTCGACGGATTATCCCTAGTTTCGCGTTGTCGTTGAGGTTGGTGGTGGTCTTTGTAGCTCGACCAACGCCCGCCGACGTCGGCGGCTGTTTCTGATCTTTCTGACCGTTTCTCTCCCGCGGGCCGAAGGCCCGAGTCCGAGAACTGCGCTGCGTAGAGAAGGCGATACGGGAGGGGCTCGAGAGTAGGCCGGCCTTGGTCTTGACCAACGGTTGCCGAGATCTGCGCTGTTGGGTTGATGCGGTTGGCGCGGGGTGTCATCGGGTGCACTCCGCGATGCGGAGGACCGGCGACCTTCACCGCTTCCTTGCGCCTCGACGCCTATGGGGACGAGGCGCTGATTGGCCACCACCCACCGGCGGACTCGCCGCGGCACCTGGACGACGTCAGTCTGACCATCGCCGCGCTGAAGCCGCATAAGCGCCGGCTCGAGGAAACGACCAACGATCGTCGCGGAGATGCCGCCATGTCGCCCAATACTCGAGGCGGCGATAAGCCGCGGACAACTCGAGCACCGTTGCAAGGGTCAGCCAACCCGCTTCTCCTATCGCGTGCACGCACGGGTGTCGGTCGTCAAGGCCGGCACGCTCGCAAAGGGCGACGAGCAGTCGTCTGCGCGCCAGCGCGCTCGCCCCCGCCTGTCGATTGAGAGCGATCGCGTTCGACTGCGGTTGCTGACTGGGAGAGTCATCTGGCGCGGCGCGCGCCGAGGTCGCGCTGGGATGCCGCTCCCCGGCGGTGGGGCGGCGGGGCGCCACTTTCCGGTCTTTGCGCCGGTGGTGGTGGCGGGGGCCGGCGGGGAGGCGGGGTTTCGGATAGCGCGGCCTCGACGCGCGGGAGCAGCCGCGCGAGCGCGTCGGCCTCGGGGCGTGGAAGGTCGCGTAGCAGCTCGCCGAGCTGGTGGCGCAGGAGCGTCTCGGCGGAGCGCAGGGCGCGCTCGCCCGAGTGCGAGAGGACCAGCGCCTGGCGGCGGCGGTCGTCGGGCACGGCGCGGCGCTCAAGCAGCCCTGTGTCGGCGAGGCCCGCGAGCAGCTGGGAGACGGCGGGGCCCGAGACGCCGGTTCGCCGCGCCAGCTCCGTCGCGGCGACGCCCTCGCGCGAGATGGCGCGCAGCGCGAGGTACTGCGCCGCGGTCATCGGGGGGTCGTGCCCGGCGAGCAGCCGCTCGATCCAGCGGCTGACGAGTGGCGCGACGGCGAGCAGCGCGTCTGCGGCGGCATCGGTTTGGCGCTGGCGGACCGGCGGCATAGGTAGATAAGTAGACTTAACGGCTAAGGATGCTTATCCCACGCGCCATTGTCGCAGTCATCGGGGTCGGAGCGCTCGGCTGGCGACCCCACAGCGCGCTGAGCGCGCTCTTGCTCGCGGTGGCCGCGGGCGTCGACGTCGCGTTTGGCGCGCGGGTCGCCCCGGCGCTCGCCGTCGCCGTCCCGCTCGTGGCTTTCCTGACCGCGGCGCTGTCGCTCGCCGCGCTCGTGGAGCGGTCGGGGCTGGCGGAGCGGACCGCAGCGCAGCTGGCGATGCGCGCGCGCGGCAGCAGCTTGGCGCTGTACGCGGCGGTGTGCGCGCTCTGCGCGGGCCTGACCGCCGCGGTGTCCTTGGACGGGGCCGTGGTGCTGATGGTGCCGCTGGTGCTCGTGCTCGCCCGCCGTCACGCGGCGCCACTCGCGCCGCTCTTGTTCGGGGTGATCGCTGTCGCCAACGGCGCCTCGATCGCCGTCCCGCAGGGCAACCCGACCAACCTTGTCCTCATCGATCGCCTGGGGATCTCTGCCGGGGCGTTCGCCGCCCACATGCTCGGGCCCGGCCTCCTGGCCGCCGCGCTGTGCGCCATCGTCGTGGCGCTGACGGAGCGCCGCGCCCTCGCCGTCGCCTACCGCCCGACCCGAGCCGAGCGCACCCCGTTCTCGGCCTCCGAGCGTCATGCCGCGCTGTCGCTGGCGGCGGCCGCGCTGGTCGCCTGGACGGCGCCCTTGCTCGCGCTCGCGCCGTGGTGGCCGTTCGCCGCAGCCGTCGCGGTCGCGCTCGGTACCCGCCGCGAGCGGCTACGCCTGATCATCCCGTGGCGGGTCGCGGTGCAGATCGCGGGGCTGCTCATCGTCATCGGAGCCTTGGGCCTGCGGATGCCCGCCCGAATCGCGCCCGGGCTCGGCGGCCTGCTCATCATCGCCATGGGCATCGGCGCCGTCTCGGCGCTGGCCAACAACCTTCCTCTCAGCGGTGTGGCGGGCGCCCTGCTCGCGGCGGGTCCGTCCGCTTATGCGGCCTCGATCGGGCTCGCGGTCGGCTCGCTCGCCACGCCTCAGGGGTCGGTCGCCACGCTCATCGCAACCAAACTGGCGGGCCCCGACGCGCCGCCGATGCCCCGGCGCTGGTTCGCACCGCTGGCCGGCACGGCCGTGGCGCTCGCGACGCTGCTCCTCTGGGCGACGCTGTAAGGGCGCCGACGCCCCTCAAGGCGCCGGCACCGAAGACGGGTCGGGAACTGCTCGGGCGGACGGCGCCCGCCCGCAAGCCCACAGGATCGCGGCGGCATGACGCGGGCGGTCGAACCCGAGCCGGGTGACCGCCCGCCAGAGCGAGACAAACGCCGCGGGAACGCGGACTCGTCGGCCTGGACGAGTCGATGTTGTCCACATCTCGGCGACAACCGGGCCCGTCTTGGACCGAGGCGTCACACTGCCGCTCGCTGATGCCAGCCCGGGAGCGACGCCGAGCCGAGGATCGACGCCGCCGGCGCGAGCGCCGCCGGTGCGGCCGCGCCGTCGACGAGGATCGCCGCTGGCTCGCAGCGCGGAGCGCCGCGACGGGCTCGTCTTTCGCTTGTTGCGTTACACGGGCTGAGTGAGGCGCGCGGATTTGGCGCTCTGATCGGAAGCGTGGCGTCGGCGGGGTGCGAGCGCATTAGCGACGTAGACCGGGGAGCCG
>VAWY01000100.1 GCA_005888335.1 Actinomycetota bacterium | reverse complement strand
CGTGGGGGATCGGCGCACGTCCTGCGCTCGCTCGGCCTGCGACTGCCCAGCGAAGGCTGGGACGTCACGGTGGTCTGCGGCACCCGCCACGACGCCGGCGGGCACGGCGACGCCAAGCGCTTCTACCGCGGCCTCGACGTGCGCGCGGTCGACTTCACCGCCGCGCTCGCGGCCGACGACCCGCTCGACCCGCCCGGCGGCGCACCGCCCATGCATCCTTCCTACGAGGACCGCCGCAACGCGCCCGACCGCGTCTTCGCCTCGCTCGACGACCGCGCCTTCCACCGCCAGGTCGACGCCTGGGCACGGGCGCTCGACGCGGCCGGCGCCGCCAACGCCGACGTCCTGCACCTGCACCACCTCACCCCGATCAACGAGGCGGCGCGCCGCGTGGCGCCCGACGTCCCGGTCGTCGGCCACCTGCACGGCACCGAGCTGCTGATGCTCGAGCGCATCGCCGACGGCCCGCCGCCGACGTGGACGCACGCGCGGCGCTGGGCTGAGCGCCTGCGCGAATGGGCCCAAGCGGCCGCGCGCCTGGTCCTGCTCTCCGAGACCCAGGTCGAGCGTGCGCGCGACCTGCTGGGCATCGATACCGCGCGCTGCACCGTCGTCGGCAACGGCTATGACCCCGAGCTCTTCCACGTGGCGACCGCGCCGGCCGACCGGGCAGCGACCTGGCGCCGGACCCTCGTCGATGAGCCGCGCGGCTGGCGCCCGGGCGGCGACGAGGGCAGCGTCGCCTACGGACCCGACGCGGTCGCGCCGCTCGCGAGCGCGCCGGTGCTGCTCTATGTCGGGCGCTTCACCGAGGTCAAGCGCGTCGACGTGCTCATCGAGGCCCACGCGAACGCGAGCGACCGCTATGCGGAGCCCGCGGCGCTCGTGCTGGTCGGCGGACACCCGGGCGAGTGGGAGCGCGAGCACCCGTGCGAGACGATCGAGCGCACGGGCGCCGCGCGGGTCTTCCTCGCCGGCTGGCACGAGCACGAGGAGCTGCCCGAGCTCCTGCACGCCGCCGACGCGCTCGTCCTGCCCTCGGTGCGCGAGCAGTTCGGCCAGGTCCTCGTCGAGGCAATGGCCTGCGAGCTGCCCTGCGTCGCCGTCGACCGCTTCGGCCCCGCGCACATCGTCCGCGACGGCGAGACCGGCTGGCTGGTCGAGCCCGACGACGTCGACGGGCTCGCCGACGCGCTCGTGGAGGTCGTCAACGACGGCGCCGAGCGGCGCCGGCGCGGCCGGCTGGCCCGCCGCGACGCCCGCGAGCGGTTCTCCTGGCCCGCGCTGGCCGCCGAGCTGGCGAACGTGCTCGAAGAAGCCCG
Source organism: Actinomycetota bacterium (assembly GCA_005888335.1). The sequence continues at coordinate 24,793 of VAWY01000100.1, read as the reverse complement.
CGCCGGCGCGCTCGTGACCGGGTGAAGCTCCGGCCCTCCGCGGCCGATATGGATTGCGTCACACTCCTTTTGCGTCCATTGCAGACTCCCGAGCTGATGCCCCGAACTTCCGTCGCGCTCCTGGCCGCGATCCTCGTCGCCGCCATCGCCCCCTCGGCCGCCTCCGCGCTGGTCACCCGCAACGCCGCGCTCGCCAACGCCCCCGACATCGCGAGCGTCGACTACCCCGGCCTGCAGCACCTGCACTACCGCTACGGTCCGATCTCGATCACCCCGGGGCAGAACACGATCGTCTTCAGGCCCACGACGCTCAAGCCGGACGTCCCGGGCTACATCACGCGCTTCAAGCCGAACCTCACGTACACGAACGGCAAGGTGCCGCGCGTCGACGTGCTGCACCTGCACCACGGCGTCTGGATCATGCGCCTGTACCCCACGTTCGCGGTCGGCGAGGAGAAGACGATCTACCAGTTCCCGCAGGGGTTCGGCTATCGCTATGACCCCAGCGACACGTGGATCCTCAACTACATGCTCCACAACCTGCTCCCGAACCGCGCGCAGGTCTACATCACCTGGGACATCGACTTCCTCCCCGCCTCCGAGCCGGCGGCCCAGTCGATCACCGAGGTCAAGCCGCAGTGGATGGACGTGTCAGGGCTGCGCATCTACCCGGTCTTCGACGCGCTGCGCGGCACCGGCAAGAACGGGCGCTACACGTTCCCCGACGACGCGCGCGGAGCGCAGAAGGCCAACATCGGGCCGGCGCACGAGTGGACGGTGCCGAAGGACATCACGCTCGTCTCCACCGCCGGCCACCTGCACCCCGGCGGGCTGTGGACCGACCTCAAGGCGCAGCGCGGGTCGTCGACCCAGGAGCTGTTCCGCTCCGAGGCCAAGTACTTCGAGCCGGCCGGCGCCGTCTCGTGGGACGTCACGATGACGGCGACCAAGCCGGACTGGCGCGTCGCGCTCAACAAGGGCGACACGCTCAAGGTCTCGACGACCTACGACACGCGCAGCGCCTCGTGGTACGAGGTCATGGGCATCATGGAGGCCTGGTACGCCGACGGGCACCTCGACGGCGCCGCGGACCCGTTCTCGGCGCCCGTGGACTGGCACGGGGTCGTGACGCACGGCCACCTGCCCGAAAACGACCATCACGGCGGTACCGGCGCACCGATCCTGCCGAACGCCACGCGAATGCTCGCGCGCAACCGTCCGACGACCGTCAACATCAAGGACTTCGTCTACGGGGCGGGCGACCTCTCGCTGGTCGCCTCCGGGCGGGCGCTCCCGGTGGTCCGGCAGGGCCAGTCGCTCACCTTCCGCAACCTGGACTCGCCGCAGGGCCGCGACCCCAACCTGGCGGTCTACCACACGATCACCGCGTGCCGGGCGCCGTGCAACAAGGACACCGGGGTCGCGTACCCGATCGCCAACGGCCCCGTGACGTTCGACTCCGGCGAGCTGGGCTTCGGCCCGCAGGGCGCGACACCGGCGGCCAACCGCGCGACGTGGTCGACGCCGAAGAACCTGAAGCCCGGCACGTACACGTACTTCTGCCGGATCCACCCGTTCATGCGCGGCGCGTTCCGCGTCGTCAGGCGATAGCCCCCGGCAGTTGCGCCTCGGTGGCCCGCACCGCCCAGTGGGCCCGTCCGTAAGTCCGCCGGTTCCGCGTCGGATTTGCGGACGGGTCCACTAGTGCCGGGGACCCCCGGCCTGCCTTGGTGATCCGCCAGCTCGACGAGCTGCTGATCGCCGCAGAGCCCGAGCGCTGGGCAGCGCTCGGGCTGGCGGTCGGGGCCGACGGCGTGGCGCAGGTGGGGACGATCCGCCTGCGCCTCGGCGCCCCGGGCGAGCCGGGCATCGCCGGGTGGCGGGTGCGCGGGCTGGCCGACGGCGACCTCGACGGCCTGCCGACGCAGGGATCCGCCGCGCCGCCGCGCGCGCCGGCGCCGGCCGCCGATCATCCGCTCGGGGCGCTCGCGATCGACCACGTCGTCGTCGCGACGCCCGACCTGGAGCGGACGATCGCCGCGCTCGAGCGCGCCGGCCTGGAGCTGCGCCGCGTCCGCGAGGCCGGCCCGACCGCACGGCAGGGCTTCTTCGTGGTCGGCGACGCGGTCCTCGAGGTCGTCGGACCGAACGAGCCGGACGGCCAGGGGCCCGCGTCGTTCTGGGGCCTGGTCCTCGTCGTCGAGGACCTCGACGCCGCCGCCGAGCGCCTCGGGCCGCTGCTCGGCGCGCCGCGCGACGCCGTCCAGCCCGGCCGGCGGATCGCCACCGTGCGCCGCGAGGCGGGCCTAGGCACGGCGGTCGCCCTGATCACGCCTCGCTAGACGAGCGGGAACGACATCAGCAGCTCCGTCCCGCGCCCGGACGGGCCCGGACGGACCTCGAAACGCCCGGCGAGCCGCGCGATCAGCGGCAGGCCCACGCCCATCCCCGGGCTGTCGGCGCGCGGGCTGAGCCCCTCGCCGTCGTCGATGACCCGGAAGAGCATCTCGTGGTCGACGGTCTGCGCCGCGAGGGCCAGCGTGCCCGGCTCGTCGCGGTAGGCGTGCACGACGACGTTCGTGGCCGCCTCCGAGACGGCGAGCGCGATGTCCGAGGCGACCTGGTCAGGCGCCCCGCAGCGCTCGGCGACGGCCCGCGCCACCCGGCGCATGGGCCCGATGCTCTCGGGCACCGCGGGCAGCTCGGCGAGCACGGTGGGCGGCAATTCGGTCACTGTGCTCCAAGGGCTGCCCGCTCGAGGGCGCCGTGATTCGCACGCTGCGAGGATGCCCGCCCGTGCCCCGGCTGGCGGCGAGCGTTCTCGTGGCGGCCCTGGTGGCCGCGCCGGGCGCCGGCGCGGCGCCCCGCTGTGCTCGCGTGCCCCCCGGATGGCAGCCGCACATCGCCGAGGCGCGCGACTGGGCGAAGGACCGCCGCGGCACCGTCTCGTTCGCCGTCCGCACGACCGAGCGGCTCTACGGCTGGCGGACGCGGCGCACCGTCCCGACGGCGAGCGTCCTCAAGGCGATGCTGCTGGCCGCCTACCTGGACCGCGGCTCGGTGCGCAGCCGCGCGCTGCGCGCCGCCGATCTGCGCCTTCTCGCGCCGATGGTCCGCCGCTCGGACGACGTGGCGGCGACCCGGGTGCGCGACATCGTCGGCGCGGCCGGCCTGGAGCGCCTGGCCCACCGCGTGGGGATGCGCCACTTCCGCGTGCACCGGGTCTGGGGCCATAGCCGCACGGACGCGGCCGACCAGACGCGCTTCTTCCTGCGCTTCGAGCGCTACGTCGCGCCGCGCCACCGCGCCACCGCGCTGCGCCTGCTGCGCACGATCGTGGAGTCGCAGCGCTGGGGGATCGGCCGGTTGTCCCTGCCCGGCTGGCGGACGTACTTCAAGGGCGGCTGGGGCGACGGGACGGGCCGGGTCGATCACCAGGTGGCGCTCCTGCGCGGCTGCGGCGACAGCCGGGTGGCGGTGGCGGTCATGACGACCGGCCAGGGGACGCATCGCTACGGAAAGCGGACGCTCGAGGGCGTCTTCCGCCGGCTGCTACGCGGCCTCTTCGCGCAGTGACTGCGCCTCGGGCAGGCCGCGCAGCTTGGCCAGCGCGCCGTCCTCGACGCGCCGCACGCGCTCGACGCTGAGCCCGAGCCGCCGGGCGACCTCGTGCGCGCGGCGCTCGCCCGCCCCGTCGAGCCCGTAGCGCAGGACGAGCACCTTGCGCTCGAGCCCGGGCAGGTTGTCGAGGGCATCGGCCAGCGCCTCTTCGCGCAGCACGCCGGTCGTCCACTCGAGCGGGCACGGCGCGCGGTCGTCGACGATCAGCTGGCCGAGCTCGCCGTCCTCGTCCTCGCCCCCGAGCGGGGCGTGCAGCGACACCGGCGTGCGGTCGAGCCCGCGCAGGTCCTCGACCTCCTCGACGGTCAGGCCCAGGATCTCGGCGAGGTCCTGATCGGTGGGCTCGGTGCCCACGCGCTGCTGCCAGTCGCGCTGCGCGCGCTGGAGCTTCTCGACGCCGGCGGCGACGTTGACGGGCAGCCGCACCAGGCGCGCCTTGTCGTCGATCGCGCGCCGCAGGGACTGCTTGATCCACAGCGTCGCGTAGGTCGAGAACTTGAAGCCCTTGCGATAGTCGAACTTCTCGACCGCGCGGACGAGGCCGATCGTGCCCTCCTGGATGAGGTCGAACAGCGGCAGGCCCTGCCCCTGGTAGCGCTTGGCCACCGAGACGACGAGCCGCAGGTTCGCGGACATCATGCGCTCCTTGGCGACAAGGTCACCGCGCTCGATGCGCTTGGCGAGCATGACCTCGTCCTCGCGGGTGAGCAGGGGCGTCTTGCCGATGTCGTGGAGGAACCGCGTCAGGACGAGGCTGTCCTCGGGTTCGCGGTGGCGGGCAGGAGCGGACATGACGCGCAGCAAACAGGGCGATGGTCAGCCGGTCCTCAGCGCATGATCAAGGGAAGATCAAGGCGCCGCCTATGATCCGCGGCCATGCCCGCCGCCGTCGTCCTCGGCGCCCGCAACCTGGGCGGCGCGATCGCCGATCACCTGCTCGCCGAGGGCTGGCAGGTCGGCGCCGTGGCGCGCAGCGACGACACCCTCGAGCGCATGCGCTCGGCGGGCGCGCTGGCCCTGCGCGCCGACGCGGCCGACCCCGGCGAGCTTGCGGGAGCGCTGCGGCAGGCGAGCGAGGAGCTCGGCGGGCTCGACCTCGTGGTCAACGCGGTCAGCGCGGCGCGCCCACCCGCCGGGACGACCACGTTCGGCGGCGGGCCGGTCGCCGACGCGACCGTCGAGGCCTTCCGCGGCTGGACGGCGGCGGTCGCCGAGCAGGCCTTCGTCTTCCTCTCCGAGGGCGCGCGGGCCCTACGCGCCGCCGGCGGCGGCACGCTGGTCCAGGTGACCGGCGGCTCGGCGCGCCGCGCCGCGCCCGGCCGCGGGCTCTGGTCGGCCGGCGCGCAGGCCACGCGGGCGCTCGTCCAGGCCGCGGCACAGGAGCTGCGTGGAGAGGGCATCCACGCGGCGCTGCTGATCGTCGACGCCACGATCGAGTCGCCCAAGACCGAGGCGTTCACACGCGATGTGCCGCGCGAGGCGCTCGCCGACCAGGCCGACGTGGCCCGGGCCGTCGCGTATCTCGCGAGCCAGTCGGCCCGCGGCCAGACGTACGAGCTGCAGCTCACCCCCGCGGGCGAGCGGTGGGTGCCCTAGAGCCGTTCGCCGACGAGGTCTGGCTGGTGCGCGCCCCGCTGCGCCTGCTCGGCGTGCCCGCGGGACGGGTCATGACCGTCGTGCGCCTGGCCGGCGGGGCGCTGTGGGTCCACTCGCCGGCGCCGCTCGACGACGCGCTGCGGCGGACGCTCAAGGACCTGGGCGAGGTCCGCTGGGTCGTGGCGCCCAGCCCGCTGCACGGGCACGTTTCGATGGGCGAGTACCGGTCGGCCTTCCCACGCGCGCGGCTGGTCGCGGCGCCCGGCCTTCCCGAGCGCCGCCGGGATCTCGTCTTCGACGTCGTCCTCGGCGACGCGCCCGAGCCCGCCTGGGCCGACGCCCTGGCGCAGACGACGCTCGCCGGCCACCGGTGGACGCCCGAGGTCCTCTTCCACCACCGGCTGAGCAGCACGCTGATCACCGGCGACGCGTGCTGGAACGTCACGCGCGACTCGCCGCGGCGGGTGAAGGCCTGGTGCCGCCGGCGCCGGGGCGTCGGCCCGACGCCGCTCTTCCGCGCCGGCTTCCGCGACAAGGCGGCGGCCCGGCGATCGGTCGACCGCGTCCTGGCCTGGAACCCCCAGCGCCTCGTCTGCGGCCACGGCGAGCCCCTGCGCGCCGGGGCCCGCGACGCGTTCGCCCGCGCGTACGCGTTCCTCGGCTGAGCCGGCAGGCGCACGAATCTCCGGTGGTCGTAGGGACGAATTCGACCATCGCGCGAGAACGCGCGCGCACAGAATCCGGACCATGGGGGCTCTGGAGGTCGAGGAGCCGCGGGCGACGCGCAACGCGGCGCCGCGGTTCGTGCTCGAGGAGGGCGCAGGTGCGCTCGCCTCGATGTCCGACGCGTGGGAGGAGCTCGCGGTGCCGTCGGGCACGCCGCTGCTGACGCCGGCATGGCTGCTGCCGTGGGTCGAGACGCGGGCTCGCGGCCCGGTGGTGTGCGCGACGCTGCGCGGCGCGGACGGATGCCTGCGCGCCGGAGCGCTGCTGCAGCGGGTGCCCGGCGGCCTCGCCTCGGCCACCGACCGCTACGGCGGCGACTGGGACGTCGTGGCGGCGAGCGACGGCGACCGTCGCCGGCTCTGGGACGAGATCGCCGCCCTTGGCGCGCACAGGCTCACCTTGGACGCGCAGCGCGTCGACACGGAGGCCACGGAGGTGGCGAGGGAGGCTCTCGCCGCCGCGGGCTACGGCCTGCTCGAGGGCGTCAACGAGCTCGCGAGCCCGTACCTGCGGCTGCCGGCCTCCTTCGACGAGCTGCTCGCGGCGATCAGCCGCGCCGCCCGGTGGAAGTGGCGCCGGCGCCGCCGCGAGTTCGAACGCGAGGGGGCCGTCCGCTTTCGCACGACGACCGGCGGCCCGGGGCTGGACCGCGACCTCGACGCCCTGCTGCGCGTGGAGGCGTCGGGCTGGAAGGGCCGGCAGGGCACGGCCATCCTGTGCCGGGCCCAGGACGAGCGCCTGTACCGCGAGTTCGCCCACGCCGCGGCCGAGCGCGGCTGGCTGCGCCTGGCGCTCCTCGAGCTCGACGGCGTCCTCGTCGCCGGCGACATGCAGGTCGCGGTCGGCGGGGTGCTCTCGTCGATCAAGGGCGGCTACGACGAGTCCTACGCGCGACTGTCGCCGGGCCACGTCCTGCGCGGCGAGACGCTGCGCGCGGCGATCGAGGAGGGGCTGGTCGGCTACGACTTCCTCGGCCCGGCCGACCCCCACAAGCTGCGCTGGACCGACGAGGTGCGTCCGCGCCGGCGCATCGTGGCTTGGCGCGGTCGCGTGGGGCGTCTCGCGGGGGCGGCGTGGACATCCGTCCCGCGGCCGGCGCTCCGCCGGGCGCGCGACTTCGTGATCGCCCACCCGCAGCAGCGCGACCGGCTGATCGACGCGAAGATGGCGGTGCAGCGCACGACGCGCCGGTGGCTCCCGCCCCGCGGCCGCTGACCGGCCGCGCGTCCGCTTTCCTGCGCCAGCCACAATGCAGCGCATGGATCCCTACGCGCTGCTCGGTGTCGCCCCCGGCGCGGGCGAGCGCGAGCTCGCGCGCGCCTACCGGCGGCTGGCCAAGCGCTGGCACCCCGATCGCGCGGGGGAGGAGGGCACCCGGCGGATGGCCGAGCTCAACCAGGCCTACGAGCTCGCCCGCCTGGACCGCCGGCGGACGCTGCGCGGCCGCCGCGCGACCGTCCGGCGCCGGCGCCCCGCGGCCGGCTCATGGCTGCGTGAGCCGGTGCGCCGCGCGCTCGGGCGCGAGCTGCTCAACGCCCTGCATTCCGGCGAGGACGTCGCGCTGGTCGCGGTCGCCGAGACGTGGGCCAGCCCGCGCACGCTGCTGGTCGTCACCGACCGCCGCCTGCTCTGGCTGCTCGACGACGCGATCACCGGCCGCGTGCGCTCGCTGCGCTTCGAGTCCATCGCCGAGGTCGAGCATCGGCTGCGCTGGCCGCTGCGGCGCGCGGTCCTGCGCGTCCGCGGCAGGAACGGCCGCCGCCACGCCTTCGCCGGGCTGCGCCCCGACACCGCCGCCCAGATCGCGATCCGCGTCCGCGCCGCCGTCCGCTGACCTTGCGGACGGTCACGGCCACCCGCTACGTCACGCCCCTGCGCGAGGGCGGCTCGCTGCCCGGGCTGGTGGAGGCCGACGACGACGGCCTCTACGTCCTGAAGTTCCGCGGCGCCGGCCAGGGGGCCAAGGCGCTCGTCGCCGAAGTGGTCGCCGGCGAGCTGGCGCGGGCGATCGGCCTGCCGGTCCCCGAGCTCGTCCTCGTCGAGCTCGACCCCGCGCTCGGCCGGGCCGAGCCCGACCCCGAGATCCAGGAGCTCATCGAGGGCAGCGGCGGCCTGAACGTCGGCGTCGACTTCCTGCCCGGCGCGCTGCCCTTCGACGCCGTGGAGCTGGCCGCCGACCTCGCCGCCGACATCGTCTGGTTCGACGCCCTCGTCACCAACGTCGACCGCACCCCGCGCAACCCCAACCTGCTGTGCTGGCATCGCCGCCTGTGGCTGATCGACCACGGCGCGGCGCTCTACCTCCAGCACCAGGGCGGGGACTTCGCCGCCCAGGCGCGCCGGCCGTTCCCGGTGATCGCCGACCATGTCCTGCTGCCCTTCGCGGAGCCGATCGCCGCCGCCGACGAGCGCCTCGCCGCTCGGGCCGGCGACGCCACGCTGGAGGCCGTGGTCGGCGCCGTCCCCGCGGAGTGGCTGGACGGCGACGGCGATCGCGCCGCGTACACGGAGTACCTGCGGCGGCGCCTGGCGCCCCCGCGCGAGTTCGTCGAGGAGGCCGAGCGTGCCCGCGCCGGGGCGTGAGGAGTTCCAGTACGCGCTGCTGCGCGTCGTCCCGCACGTCGAGCGCGGCGAGCGCATCAACGCGGGCGTGGTCCTCTTCTGTCGCCGCGGGCGCTTCCTGGAGGCGCGCGTCGCGCTCGACCGGGCGCGTCTGGCCGCGCTGTCGCCCGACGTCGACGCCGACGGCATCGACCGTCACCTCCAGACGCTCGTGCGCATCGCCGCCGGCGACCCGCAGGGCGGGCCGATCGCGGCGCTCGAGCAGTCCGAGCGCTTCCATTGGCTCGTCGCGCCGTCGAGCACGATCGTCCAGCCCTCGGCAGTCCACACCGGCCTGTGCGGCGATCCCGCGGCGACGCTGGACCGCCTCTTCGCGGAGCTGGTCAGCTAATTGGCCTGAGATCCAGGATTAGTTGCAGTAGCGATGCAGGCGCGCGACAAGGCCGTCGCGCCGGGAGCCGCGACGACGATCGGGCAACCACCGCCGGTCCTCGGCGACCGGCGCGTCACGTCGCCTTCGTTCCCTGGCGCGACGATCCATCGCACGCCTTCGGGCCTCCTGCCGCACCCGGCGATCGTTCACCCGTTGAACCCCGCTGTCAAGGTCGTCCTAGGACAACATCACTGACGAGATCCGGTGTGAAGAGGCCGTGTTCGACCACGCCCGGCGTGCCGGCGAGGCGAGCGGCGAGCGCCGCCGGGTCGCCGATCTCGCCCATGTGGTCGGCGAGCACCCCGCCGTCGGGGCTCAACTCGGCCGCGCGCACGGTCACCGGGCGGACCGCGTGCAGCGTCGCCGGCAGGCCAAAGGCCAGCAGCTCGAGCGGGACCGGCGGGCGCAGCTCGTCGACGAGCTTGTCCGACGAGACGATCACGACGAAGCGATCCGCGGCGGCGGCGACGATCTTCTCGCGCGTGTGCGCGCCGCCGCCGCCCTTGACGAGCCAGCGGTCCGGTGTCACCTGGTCGGCGCCGTCGATCGCGATGTCCAGGCGGTCGAGCTGCTCGAACGGCTCGACCGGCAGGCCGAGCTCGCGCGCGAGCTCCTCGGTCGCCACCGACGTCGCGACGCAGCGCAGGTCGCGCAGCCGGCGCGCGGCGAGCGCCGGCAGCAGGAAGGCGACCGTCGACCCGGTGCCCAGCCCGACGGTCATCCCGTCCTCGACGAGCTCCGCGGCCGCCTCGGCCGCCGCCCGCTTCTCGCGCTCGATCTCCGTCATGGCGGGCGCGAACCCTACGACGCGGACCAGAGGGCACCGTCCCCCGCCGCCTCGCGCACCGCGTCGCCCGCCGCGACGAGCTCGATGAGCTGCGCCTCGGCCGCGCCGCGGTCGGGCGCGTCGTTGCCGCGCGCGAGCACCGCCGCGACCTCCGCCGTCGCCAGCGCGAACGGGGCCGCGCGCAGCACGTCGAGCGCGTGGTCGGGCGGGTCGCGGCGCGGCAGCGCCGGGTCGAGGTTGGCGACGACGACGTCGTAGGCCTCGACGGGCTGGAAGCCGCCGGCCTCCAGCCGCCGCCCGTCGGCCTGGAAGACCAGCGAGGGCGCCGTGTAGCGCACCGGTCCGTCCGTGCGCGCGGCCTTGCCCTGGAGCTCGGTGGCGCTCCCCGCCGCGGTGCGCGCCTCGGCGCGGTCGGCCTCGTAGCGGCGCTCGACCTCGGGGTCCCCGAGCGCGGCGAGCACCGCGCGCACGTCGAGGCCGTTCACCCGCTCGAGCGCCCGCGCGATGTCGGCGTCGTCATCGAGGACCAGCCCGTCGGTGAACATGCCGAGCTGCAGCGCGCGGAAGACGTGCTCCTCGCGCGGCGGGTCGAGCAGCCGCGTGGCGACCACGGCCCGGCACGCGCGCCCGGTCGCGCCGATGCGTCGTCGCGGCGCCGCGGCGAACGGCATGCCGTAACGGCGAAAGCGCATGTAGCCGAGCGCCTGGCCGGCCGGCGTGTAGCCGCGCGCGACGTACTGCTCGGCGCGCTCGGTGAGGCCGATCATCACCAGCCGCCAGCGCAGGGCGTCGCCGTAGCGCCAGCGCAGGACGGCGTGCGCGGGACTCGCCGACCACGCCCACGGGCAGCCGGGGTCGGTGAAGTGCGCAACGTCGATCGGGACAGAAGCCGTCAGGCGCTCCACTGGCGGAAAGGGTACGAGTCCTACCCCGGCGAATTAGGTGGGCAACGGCCGTCAGGGGGATCTTCCCCCGGGGGAGCCCTCCCGGCGGCCGGTAGCGTCGAGCCGGGTCGAGCCTTGGAGGAGAAACCACGAATGCCTGACCCAGATGGGGCACCTCCGCTCCGGGTGCTCGTGGTCGACGACGACCCGGCCGCCCGGCGCGCGCTGCGCGAGGCGCTGAGCCGGGCGCCCGCGATGACGATCGCCGCCGAGGCCGCGACCGGAGCCGCCGGCGTCAGCGCCGCCGACGACGCCGACCCCGACGTGGTCGTCATCGATGCCGACATGCCGGAGGTCGACGGCGTCACGGCCACGCTGCGCATCACCCGGCGCCACCCCGGCCTGCCCGTCCTCGTGCTCGCGGCGCGCCACGACGACCAGCTCGCGCTGCTCGCGCTGCAGGCCGGCGCCGCCGGGTTCCTCTGCAAGGACGTGCCGCCGGACGCCATCATCCGGGCCGCTCGCGGCGTCGCCGAGGGGGAGGCGGCCATCTCGCGACGCCTGACCCGCCGTCTGGTCAAGGAGCTGCGGGCCCTCTCGCGCACGCGGCGTCGCCGGCGATCGCCCGAGAGCGAGCTGACGCCGCGCGAGTGGCAGATCCTCGACCTGCTGTCCGAGGGCGCCTCGACCACCGACATCGCCGACCGCCTCGCCTTGGCGGCCGGGACGGTCCGGTCGCACGTCAAGCACGTGCTGGGCAAGCTCGGCGTCCACACGCGCGCGGAGGCGGTGGAGGCGGCCGAGCGGCTGCGCGAGGAGGCGCGCCGGTCGGCGGACGAGCAGGACCAGCCGGCCATCGACGAGCGCGAGCTCGATCGCGCGCTGCGCAGCCTGGGGCCCCGCGGCAATACGACATCCGGCTGACGCTGGTCCGAACCGGCGGCGCGCGGGTATGACGGCCCGCCGTGCCACGCCTGCCGGTCCTCCTCGGCCTCCTCGTGCTGCCCGCATCCGGCGCCTTCGCCGCCCACGCCGCCGCCGCGCCGCGCGTCAGGCTGGTCGCGCCGCGCGCCGGCGCGTCGGTGAGCGGCAAGATCCACTTCCTGGTGCGCCCGGCACGCGCCGTCCGGCGAGTCGCCTTCGCCGTCGACGGCCGCGTGCGCGACGTCGACCGGCGGCCGCCGTTCGCCTACGGCCGCGCCGGCCTGCTCGACACCGCCGGGCTCGACCCGGGAGCGCACCGGCTCTCGGCCCGGGTGTGGCTGCGCGGGCGCACGCTGACGCTCCGGCGCGCGATCCGCGTGCGCCGCCCGGTCGCCGGCTCGCCGCCGCGCAGCGAAGTGACGCCGCCCACGCCGGCCGCGCCGGTGGACGTGACGCCCGCCGAGGACGCGGCGCCCGGGACCGCGCCCGCGTGGGCCGACGAGTTCAACGGCCCGGCCGGCGCGCCCCCCGACTCGGCGAAGTGGGGCTACGACCTCGGCCGCTGGGGCGCCAGCGCCGGTGAGCAGCAGGACTACACGGATCGCCCGGCCAACGTCTCGACCGACGGCGCCGGGCACCTGCGGATCACGGCGCAGCGCGAGTCGTCCGGCGGCGCGGCATACACCTCCGCGCGCATCCAGACGCAGGACCGGTTCGAGCCGCGCTTCGGGCGCATCGAGGCGCGCATCAAGGTTCCGCCGGGCCGCGGGCTGCTGCCCGCGTTCTGGCTGCTGGGCTACGACCTCGACCAGGGCGCGACGTGGCCGCAGGCCGGAGAGATCGACGTCATGGAGATCCCCGGCGACGACCCGTTCACCTGGTACGGAACGGTCCACGGCCCGCGCGACGCGTCGCCGAGCACCGACGTCTCCGAGCAGCGGTCGTCGCGCGCGACGACCGCGTTCAGCGACGACTTCCACGTCTACGCCATCGAGTGGCGCGAGAACGCGATCCAGTTCCTCGTCGACGGGCAGCCCATCGGTCCGCCGGTGACGGCGGCGAGCTACGCGTCGCGAGGCGGACGGTGGGTGTTCAACCGCCCGTTCTTCCTCGTGCTCAACGTGGCGGTCGGCAACGACTGGACCGGCCCGCCCGACGCCAGCACGCCCTGGCCGGCCACGATGCTGGTCGACTGGGTGCGCGTGTACGGGTAGCGCGGAGCGATCTCCCCCGACGCGCCCGCGCGCGGCTGGCACGATCGGCGCCATGCCGCCGCTCGGGCTCACGGGGCTGCTGACGCTGGCGCTCGCCGCGTCCGCCGGGCATCCAGCGCCGAGCGGCCTCGAGCTCGTCGCCCCGGACGGCGCGCGGCCGGTGTCGGGCGACGTGCCCTTCCTGGTCCGCTCGGCAGGCCCGTTGCGCCGCGTGGCCTTCGCGGTCGACGGCTGGGTGCTCGACGTCGACCGCCGCGCGCCCTTCGGCTACGGCCGCGACGGCGTGCTCGACACCGGCACGCTCACCGCCGGCCCGCACCGGCTCTCGGCTCGCGTCGAGATCGGGGGACGGACGATCACGCTGGCGCGCACGATCCGCGTCGCGGCGACCGCCGCGCGGCCGCAGTCGCGGCCCGCGTGGTCCGACGAGTTCACCGGCCCGGCGGGGCGGCCGCCCGACCGCCACAAGTGGGGCTACGCGATCGGCCGGTGGGGCCGCACGGCCGGCGAGCTGCAGACGTACACGAACCGCACCGCGAACGCGGCGCTGGACGGCGCCGGGCACCTGCGCATCGTCGCGCGGCGCCAGGCGGCCGGCGGCGCCGCGTACACGTCGGCGCGGATCCACACCCTCGACCGGTTCGAGCCGCGGTTCGGGCGCATCGAGGCGCGCATCAAGGTCCCCGCCGGGCGCGGGCTGCTGCCGGCCTTCTGGCTGCTCGGCGGCGATCAGGGCGGTGCGACCGAGTGGCCGGCGAGCGGGGAGATCGACGTCATGGAGGTCGTCGGCCAGGATCCGTTCGGCTACCAGGGCACGGTCCACGGGCCGCAGGCCGGCGCGCCCACGCGCGACGTCGAGGACGCGCGCATGGCCCGCTCGCGGGCGCCGTACAGCGACGGCTTCCACGTCTATGCGGTCGAGTGGCGGGCGGGCTCGATCCGGTTCCTGGTCGACGGCCAGCCGGTCGGCGATCCGCTGACGCCCGCCGCCTACGCGTCGCTCGGCGGGCGCTGGGTCTTCACGCGGCCGTTCTACCTCGTGCTGAACGTCGCCGTCGGCAACGAGTGGACCGGGCCGCCGGACGCCACGACCTCCTGGCCCGCGGTCATGCTGGTCGACTGGGTGCGCGCGTACCGGTAGCGCCGCCCGGCGAGTAACGAGCACCCGCACCGATCTCCCCGGAGGCTGCGGGTCCCGCACTGCCACGATCGTCCGGAATCGTGGCCGTCTCGGTGGTCATCTGCGCGTACACCGACGAGCGGTGGCCGCTCCTGCGGGCGGCCGTCGCCTCGGTGCGCCGGCAGACGGCGCCGCCGCTCGAGCTGGTGGTCGTCGTCGACCACGACGAGGCGCTGCTGGCGCGCGCGGCGGCCGAGCTCGACGGCGTCGCGGCCGTCGCCAACCACGAGTCCCGCGGCCTGTCGGGCGCGCGCAACAGCGGGGTTGCGGCCACGCGCGGCGAGATCGTCGCCTTCCTCGACGACGACGCCGTCGCCCAGGACGACTGGCTCGAGCGCCTCACCGCGCCCTACGCCGACGCGGGCGTGCTCGGCGTGGGCGGCGCGATCGAGCCGCGCTGGCTCGCGGGCCGCCCGCCCGGCTTCCCCGCCGAGTTCGACTGGGTCGTCGGCTGCAGCTACGCGGGGATGCCCACCCGGCGCGCCGTGGTGCGCAACCTCCTCGGCGCCAACATGTCGGTGCGCCGCGACGTGCTCGACGCCGTCGGCGGCTTTCGCGACGGGATCGGCCGGGTGGGCCGGCGGCCGACCGGCTGCGAGGAGACCGAGCTGTGCATCCGCGCCGCCCGGCGGATCCCCGGCGGCGCGTTCATGTTCGAGCCGGGTGCCCGCGTCGCCCACGCCGTCCCGGCCGACCGCGCGACGTGGGGCTACTTCCGCGCGCGCTGCTTCGCCGAGGGCCTCTCGAAAGCCCGCGTCGCGGCGCTCGCCGGGAGCCGCGACGGGCTGGCCTCGGAGCGCGCCTACACGCTGCGCACGCTGCCCGCGGGTGTCGGGCGCGGGCTGGCCGACGCCGCCCGCGGCGATCGGTTCGGGCTCACGCGCGCCGCGGCGATCGTCGGCGGGCTGGCCGTCACGACGGCCGGCTACGTGGTGGGCAGCGTCCGGCCCGCGCCCGCATGACCGTCGAGGTCGTCACCCCGGCGCCGCGCGACGCGTGGGCGCAGCTCGCCGCGGCGGACCCCGACGTCCTGGTGACGCAGACGCCCGCGTGGACCGACTGCCTGTGCGCGGTCACCGGCGCGCGCGACGTCAGCCGCCTGTACGACTTCGGCTCCGGGCGGCGGCTGGTCCTGCCGCTCGTGCGACCGCGCCGGCGACCGGGCTTCGAGGCGTCGTTCCCGCCGGCGTGGGGGTTCGGGGGGCTCGTCGGGCCGGCGGCGCGGACCGAGGAGGTCAGCGCCGTCCTGACCGACCTGCGCAGCTCGGGCGTCCTCAGCGTCCGCGTGCGCCCCAACCCCCTGCACCACCGCGTCTGGGCCGCAGCGCGACCGCCCGGCGTGACCGTGCTGCGGCGCCGCGCCCACGTGGTCGACCTCGAACAGGGCTTCGACGCGGTCTGGAAGCACGGGTTCTCCAGCCGGGCGCGCAACCACGTGCGCCGCGCCGAGCGAGCCGGGGTCACCGTCGAGCTCGACACCGACGGCCACCGCGTCCCGGTCTTCTACGAGCTCTTCCTGAGCTCGGTCGAGCGCTGGGCGCGCCGCCAGCACGAGCCTGCCGCGCTGGCGCGGGCACGCGCGCGCCGGCGCGATCCGCCCGGCAAGCTGCGCCACCTGCTCGCCGACCTCGGCGGCGCCGCCCGGCTGTGGCTCGCGTGGTCGGCCGACGGCCGGCCCGCCGCGGCGATCCTCGTCCTGCAGACGGCCAACGCCCACTACACGCGCGGCGCGATCGACGCCGAGGTCGCCGGTCCGACGCGCGCCGCCTACCTGCTCCATCGCCTGGCCATCGAGGACGCCTGCCGGGCGGGGTGCCGGACGTACCACATGGGGGAGACCGGCTTCTCGCCGTCGCTGGCCCAGTTCAAGGAGGCCGTCGGCGGGCGCCCGCGCGAGTACGCCGAGTACGTCGCCGAGGCGGTGCCGGTGACGGCGATCGACCGCGCCGTGCGCACGGCGGTCAAGCGAGTCCTGCGCTTCCGCGACGATGGCTGACCACGGCCCGGTCTGCCTGCTCGACGTCGAGCCGGACGCGCCGGCGCCGGCCGTCCCGGCGCACGCGGCGGACGGGCGGCCCTACGCGGGCGCCGCGGTGGCGGTGCGCGTGCACGGCGAGCTGGTCGGCGTCGTCGAGCTGCCGCTGGACGGCGAGGCCGACGGCGCCCGGCTCGCGGCGCGGGCCGCCGACGCGCTGCGCGAGCGCATCGAGGCGCACCTGCGCGCGGACGGCCCGCCGGCGCCCGACGGCGCCCCGCCGCGCTGCCGCCGCGAGCACGCGCGGTTCCTCGCGCGCGCCCCCGCGGCCAGCGTGGTCGTCGCCACCCGCGACGGCGAGCGCACGCTCGGCGCGACGCTCGACGCGCTGCTCGCGCTCGACTACCCGCGCTTCGAGGTCCTCGTCGTCGACAACGGCTCGCGCGGCGACGGTGCGCGCTCGCTGGTCGCCGAGCGCGCCGAAGCGGCGCATCCGGTCCGCTACGTGCGCGAGCCGCGCCACGGGCTGGCGCTCGCCCACAATCGCGGGCTCGCCGAGGCGGACGGCGCGATCGTGGCCTTCACCGACGACGACGCCGTCCCGGACCGCGCCTGGCTGGCCCAGCTGGCCAAGGCCTTCGAGGTGGCCCCGGACGTCGCCTGCGTGACCGGCCTCGTCCTGCCGGCCGAGCTCGAGTCCGACGCCCAGATCTGGGTCGACGCCATGTGGGGGTTCACCAAGGGCTTCGACCGCCGCGTGTTCGACCGGCGCCGCCCGCCGGGCGCGCTGCTGTACCCGTACACGGCGGGCGTCTTCGGCTCCGGCGCGAACATGGCCTTCCGGACCGCGGCGCTGCGCGAGCTGGGCGGCTTCGACCCGGCCCTCGGGGCGGGCAGCCCGGCCCGCGGCGGCGACGACCTCGCCGCCTTCTTCGACGTCATCGCGGCGGGTCACCGTCTCGTCTACGAGCCCACCGCCGTCGTGCGCCACCGCCATCGCGCCGACTACGACAGCCTGCGCCGCCAGGCCTACAGCTACGGCGTCGGCCTGTCGGCCTATCTCGCCAAGACGCTCGTCGACCACCCGGGGCGCGTGCTCGACGTCTCTGCGCGCGCGCCCTGGGCGCTGGCCTACGTCCTGAGCCCGCGCTCGCCGAAGAACGCCCGGCGGCCGACGGCGCTGCCGGCCGAGCTCGCCCGTCTGGAGCGTCGCGGCATGGTCGTCGGGCCGTTCGCGTACCTGCGCAGCCGCTGGTGGCGGCGCGCGCTCTACGAGCCGGGAGGGGTGCGCTGACGGCGGCAGTCGAGACGCCGGCGGCGGCGCGCGCCGCCGCGGCGAGCGCGCCGCCCGGTCCGCTCGCGCTCGCCGAGCTGCGCAACGGGTCGCGCGAGCTCGCCGAGCTGCTCGCCGAGCGCGCCGAGGCCGGCGACGCGCTCAACGCCTTCCTTCTGGCGGCCGGCCTGCGCCAGATCGCCGAGGACCGCCTCGAGGCCGACCATCTGCGGCTGGCCGAGGTCGAGCGCGTGGCCGGCGGCGCGGGGTGGTCCCGGACCGCGGCGGTCGCGCGCGCCGCGGGCACGGGGTTGGGCGCGCTGCCGCGCGGGCTCGGCGCGCTCCGGCGCTGGGACGCCCGGCTCGGGCGGCTGGTCGACGGCCTCGCCGACGCGGTCGTCGCCGGGCGCCTCGCCGCCGGGCTTGCCGGCGAGGCACGCGCCCTCGCCGCCGAGCGGCCCGCGGCCGCGCTCGGCGCCCAGAGCGTGCGCCTGCCGTCGTGCTTTCGCGGCTTCGACCAGCACCCCGACGACCTCGCCCGGCTGGTCGACCGGCTGCGGGCGCTGACCGGCGCCGGCCCGGCGCCCGTTGCGGTCGTCGGCCTGCGCACGTCGGGCAGCTACCTGGCGCCGCTCGCCGCCGCGCTGCTGCGGGCGCGCGGCGCCCCCGCCGTCGCGCTGACCCTCCGTCCCTGGCACCCGCTGCCGGCGCCCAAGCGCCGGGCGCTGCGCGCCGTCTCGGAGGCCGGCGGGCTGGTCGCGGTGACCGACGACCCGCCGTCCAGCGGCGCCTCGCTCGCTCGCGCCGCGGCGGCCATCGAGCGGCTCGCGCCTCGCCGGGTCGTGCTCATGCTCGCGCTCTTCGACCCCGCGCTGCCGCCCGCGCTCGCGCGCTGGCCCGCCGTCGTGCTGCCCTGGGAGGAGTGGTCGGTCCACGAGCGGCTCGAGCCCGGCTCGGTCGCCGCCACCCTCGAGCGGCTGTGGCCGGGGGCCCGCGTGCGCTCGGTGCGCCGGTTGCCGCTCGCCGACCGGCCGGGCCGCGGCCATTGCGCCGCGCGCTACCGGGTCGCGATCGGCGGGCGGGCGCCCGAGGACGTGCTGGTTCGCGGCGCCGGCCTCGGCTACTTCGGCGAGCACGCGCTGGCGGTCGGCGCACGACTCGAGGGCTGGACGCCAGAGATCCACGGTGTGGTCGACGGGCTCGTCTACCGGCGCTGGCTGCCCGCCGACGAGCGGTCGCCGGCCGATGCGGCGACGGTCGCCCGCTATGCCGCCGAGCGCCGGCGCGCGGCCGCCGTGCCCGTGGACCGCGCCGCCGCGCTGCGCGGCGAGGATGCGGTCTGGGAGGTGGCCAGCAACCTGCTCAGCCGGGCGTACGGGCGCGGCTGGCGCGCGGTCCGCGTCGCCGCCCTCGACCGCGCGATGCGCGAGCTGCTGCGCTCCGGGCGCACGTCCGTCGTCGACGGGGCGATGGCGCCCGACACCTGGTTCGCCGGGCCGCGCAAGGTCAAGACCGACGAGCGCGCGTTCTCGAACCGCAACCTCGCCTGCTACGACGCCGCCTTCGACGTCGCCGCGGCGGCGGCGTGGGAGCGGCTCGACGGCGACGAGCTGCGCCGCGCCTTCGCCGGCGAGACGGGCGAGTGGATCGACGACGAGCGCTGGCTCGTCTACCAGCTCGTCGCCCACTGGGCGGCGGTCCGGGACGGGCGGCTGAGCCGCCACGCCGCCCGCCGCGCGTCGGCGCGGGCCGTGCAGCGCTACGTCGCGGCGCTGTACCTCGACGACCTGGCGCGCCCGGCCCGCGGGCCGTGCTGCGCGATCGACGTCGACGGCGTGCTCGAGACCGACACGCTCGGGTTCCCCGGCCCGTCGCCGGCCGGCGCGCTCGCGCTGCGCGCGCTGCTCGCCCACGGGCTGCGCCCGCTGCTGGTCAGCGGGCGGTCCGCCGGCGAGGTCGCCGAGCGCTGCCGCGCCTACGGGCTGGCCGGCGGCGTCGCCGAGTACGGCGCAGCGCTCTACGACGCCCGCGCCGGCGAAGAGGTGGCGCTCCTCGCGCCCGATGCCGCGGCGGCCGTCGAGCGGGCGCGCGCGCAGCTCGCCGCACGCGCCGACGTGGAGCTCGGCCTCGACCACCGGCACAGCGTCCGCGCGCGCCGGCCCGCGGGCGGCGGACCCATCGCTGCCGACGCCGTGCACGCCGCCCTCGCCGCTGCCGCGCCGGTCGTGCTGCGCGTCGTGCACGGCGAGGGCCAGACCGACCTCGTCCCCGCGGCCGTGGACAAGGCCACCGGGCTGCGCGCCCTCCTCGGGCGCCTCGCCGACGGCCCGTTCCCCGGCGTCGCCCTCGCCGTGGGCGACGGCCCGGAGGACCTGCCGATGCTGCGCCTCGCCGACCGCGCCGTCGCCGTCGCCAACGCGGCCGGCGACCTGCGCCGTGCCGGGGTGCCCGCCGTCCGGCGGCCGTACCAGTCCGGCCTCGCGCTCGCCGTGGGGCAGACCATCGGCCACGCGCCGGGCGCGTGCCCGGCGTGCCGCCCGCCGGCGCGAGTGCCCGGGAGCGAGCTCGTCCTCGCCGTCCTCGGCGCGCGCGAGCGCGGCCGCGCCGGGCTGCTCGCTCGCGCCGTCGCGCTCTCGCTGCGCCACAGGGCTCATGCGCGCTGCTGAGACCGTCCGCGCGCGCGTCCTCGCCCGCCGGGCCCGCGAGCTGCTGCGGGTGCCGATGCACCGCGACGCGCTCGCGCTCGTGGTCAACTCCGCCGTCACCGCCGCGGCGGGGCTCGTCTACTGGATCATCGCCGCCAAGACGTACAGCGCGCAGGTGGTCGGGACCAACGCGGCGCTGATCGCGGCCATGATGTTCCTGGCCGGCGTCGCGTGCCTCGACCTGCCGAACATCCTCGTGCGCTTCCTGCCCGGCGCCGGGACGCGGACTCGGCGCTACATCGCGCGGTCCTACGCGGCGAGCGGCCTGGTCGCCGCCTGCGTGGCGGCGGTCTTCGTGGTCGGGGCGTCGGCCTGGGCGCCGCGGCTGTCGTTCCTCGGGTCGTCCGCAGCGCTGACCGCGGCGTTCGCGCTCTCGACGGTGGGCTGGTCGGTGTTCGCCATCCAGGACGGCGTGCTGACCGCGCTGGGTCGGGCGATCTGGGTCCCGATCGAGAACGCGGTCTTCTCGGTGCTCAAGGTCGCGCTGCTCGTGGCGCTCGCGTCGGCGCTGCCGGTCTACGGGATCTTCGCGTCGTGGACGGTGGGGATGCTGCTCTCCATCGTCGCCGTCAACGCCCTCGTGTTCACGCGGCTGACGCGCCGACCCCCGGAGGCGCGGTGGTCGCGCCGCGCTCCGCCGCGCGGCTTCGCGCGCTACGCGGCCGCCGACTACACCGCGGCGGTCGCCTGGCTCGCCTCGACGACCTTGCTGCCGGTCGTCGTGACCGCGGTCGCCGGCGCGACGACGACCGCCTACTTCGCGCTGGCGTGGGCCGTGGCCCTGCCGCTCTACGGCGTCGCCGGTGATATCGGCACGTCGCTCGTCCTCCATGGGTCACCGCAGCAGGACCGCCTGCCCACGCTCGTGCGCCAGGCCGCGTTGAACGGCGCCGGCCTGCTCGTCCCGGCGGTCGTCTTGCTCATCGTGCTTGCGCCGACCATCCTCTCGCTCTTCGGGCCGGCGTACGCCCGCGAGGCGACGACGGCCCTGCGACTGCTCGCGCTGGCCGCCGTGCCCAACCTGGTGATGACGCTGGCGGTGAGCGTCGCGCGCATCGACCGCCGGCTCGGCCGGGTGGTCGTCGCGCTCTGGGCCCAGGCGGCGATCGCGCTGGGCCTCGCCGCGTCGCTGATTCACGCGCTCGGCGCGACCGGCGCCGGCCTCGGCTTCCTGGTCAGCGAGTGCGTGGCGGCGGGCGGGCTCGTGGCGTACGGCCGCGCGGGGTCCCGGCACCGGGCGCGAGTGGCGGACCTCCGCGCGAAGGTCGGCGACGCGGCCAGCGGCGCCTGGGCGCGGCGCGCGCGCAGCGGCCGGCTGGCCGCCCGCGTGCTCGCCGCGACGCCGGTCGCCGGCGCGGACGGCTGGTCCCGCTGGCCCGTCCGCACGGACTCCGACGTGGTCGTGTTCCTCGCCGGCCCCGGCCCCGGCCGCGACGCCCGCGTCGCCCTCAAGATCGCCTGGTCGGCGGCTGGTGCCGCCGCGCTGGCCGCGCAGCGGGGCCACCTCGCGGAGCTGCACGCGATCGCGGCGCTGAACGGCTTCAGGTCGGTGCTGCCCGAGGTCGTCTGCGAGGGGACGCTCGACGGCAAGCCGTATCGCGTCGAGCGCGCGCTCCCGGGTGTCGACGGGCGCCGCTTCGCGCGCACCACTGCGCGTGACCGGGCGCTCATGGCCACCGCGCACGGGATGGGCCTGCTCTATCGCGCCACGGCGGCCCCGCGCGTCGTCGACGACGACCTGGTCGCGACGGCGCTGGACGCGCGCCTCGAGCGGATCGAACGCGCGCGCGGCTGGACAAGCCTGGAGCTTGGGCGCCTGCGCGGCGAGCTCGTGTCGACGCTGCGCGGCCGCACGCTCCTCGCCGGCCGCGTCCATGGCGACCTCTGGCTCGGCAACGTGCTGCTCGCGGCGGACGCGTCGGCCGTGACGGGCGTCGTCGACTGGGAAGCCTCGCAGGCGCTCGATCTCCCGGCCGCCGACGTCGCCCACCTCGTCCTCGCCACGCGGTCGGCGTGCGAGGGCCGGCCGTTCGGCGACATCGCGCGGCGCGTGCTCCTCGGGGCTCCGCTGACGGCGCTCGAGCTGGAGCTGCTGGCGCCGTACGCGCAGGCGCACGACGGGCTCGCGCTGCGCCACCTGGTGCTGCTCACCTGGCTGCAGCACGTCGGCCAGCGGCTGGCCCAGAGCACGCTGCACTCGCACCGGCGCTGGATGCGCCGCAACGTCGATCCAGTCCTCGCGGTGCTGCGTTCCTGACGGCGATCAGGACCGCCGAGCGCGTATCGCGCGGGCGCACAGCACCGCCAGACAGACGCCGGCGACCGCGTAGGTCGCCGCATCCGGGCTCCACAGCCCGAGCCAGAGCATCGCCTGGGCGACGAGCGCCACCGAGGCGAGGCTTGTCGCGATCACGATGCCGAGCTCGCCCGCGACGCTGCGCGGCTGCAGCGCCGGCACGATCGCCGCTCCCGGCGCCAGCGTGAAGACCCCAAGGACGGCGATCAGGCGAGCGGCGGGCGCCGCGCTCACCGCGACCAGCGCGATCGCGGCGACGCAGGCGACCGCGGCCACCGCCTGCACGACCGCGCGCCGGTGCTGCGCGCCGGTCACGCGACGGCTCCCAGCCGCCGGCGGGCGCGGCGGACGTGGCGCCACCCGCGCGTGCGCAGCCGCTCGCGGCGCCACGCGAGCGGCGCGCCGCGCCCCTCCAGGATCTCGGCCACCCGGGCCGCGGGCGTGTCGCGCATGACGGTCCAGCGCGCGACGGCCAGCGGGTCGTCGCCGGCGTGCGACAGCGCGTTCTTGACGGCCGCAGCCGAGGCGTAGCGCGCGGCCGCGACGCGGCTGCGCACCCGCCGGTCGTAGGCGCCGTGCGGATAGGCGAACGACCTCACCGGCGCCTGCACGAGGTCCTCGAGGCACGCGCGGCTCGCGGTCAGCTCCTCGTCGATGGCGCCGATCGCCAGCTCGTCGAGCCGCACGTGGCGGACTCCGTGGGCGCCGAGCTCGACCGCGGGTGCGGCGGCGAGCTCGGCGACGCCCGCGCCGGAGAGCATGCCGCGACGCGCGACGTGGCCGCTCGTCACATAGACGGTCGAGGCGACGCCGGCGACGGCGAGCAGTTCGACGGCGGCGAGCGTGTCGGCGAACCCGTCGTCGAAGGTGACCGCCATGGCGCGCGGGGGAAGCGGCTGCTCGCCGCGCAGCCCTCGCGCGAGCGTCGTCACGTCGAGCGGGACGCGGCCCGACGCCGCGATCGCCCGGACGTGCTCGCGGAACTCCGCGCGGCCGACCGCGTAGGCGTCGCCGTCGTCGCTGACCGAGTGATAGAGCAGGACGGGGATCATGGGGTCCACAGGTAGACCGCCGCCTGGCCGGACCGGTAGACGGCCTTGAAGTGCGGCGAGCGCGACAGCGCCCGCCCGAGGCGCTCGATCGAGTGGGGCGCGACCGACCCGAGCAGCCGGGCCTCGTGCTCCTGCGACGGGCTCAGCAGGACGTAGTCGCGCGTCGATCCCAGTCGCGCGAGGTACAGCTCGAGCGCCGGAAGGTCGCGGGCGCCAAGAAGGTGGCCGCCGAAGGGCCGGTGGTTGGCCAGGATGTTGCTGTAGGCGCCGCCGCGCAGCGCCGCGTACCGCGCGGTGACGCGCTCGGGGATGTTGGCGGTGACCTGGACGCGCACCGAGCCCACCGGCGCGTGGCGCTCGAACCACAGGGCGACGCGGACGTCGTCGCGGGAGATGTGGTCCATGAGCTCGCGCCCGTAGTAGGCGAACAGCATGAGCGTGCCGACCAGCGCGCTGACGGCGGCCACGGACACGACCGCCGCCGCGCCCGTCCCGCGCCGGCGGCGCCGCGGCTCCAGGCACAGCGCGGCGGCGAGGAACGCGAGCCACGGCAGGGCGAACAGGTAGGTCCGCATGCCGCCCTCGCCGCCGTAGTTGAGCACGGCCGCGGCGGGCATCGCCGCCGCGAGCAGGACCGTCGGCGCGAGGTCGCCGCGTCCGGATCGGTACCGGCGCCAGAAGCCGGCCGCGGCCAGGAGGAACATCACGGCGACGAGCGCTCGCGAGGCCCAGCTGACGACCTTGAACCCGGCGGCGGCGTGCGGCGTGGGCGTGGGATGGGCGTTGCCCGCCAGGTCGAACGAGAACAGGCTGAAGTGGGTGTGCAGGAAGCCCCACGCGTGGGCGACCCACGCGGCCTCGATCACCAGCATCGCCAGCGGCACCCACAGCGGGACACGCCGCGCGGCGACGGCGAGGACGGTGACCCCGATGATCACGACGATGGGCGTCAGCTGGTGCGTCGCGACGATCGCCAGGTAGCACAGCGCTCCCATGACCAGCCCGGCGCGCGGGCGCGGGACGCGCGCGGACCGCGGGCCGCACCGCAGGCACAGGCCGAGCAGCACCGCGGCCAGCGGGAAGACGAACGCCTGCGGGGCGAGGTAGTCCTGCGCGATCCAGTTGCCCAGCAGGAACAGCCATGTGGCCAGCCAGACCTGCCGCGTCTCGATGGTCAGGGCCCGCAGCGCGAACAGGATCGCCGCCGCGTTGATCAGCTCGAAGAAGACCTGGGACCACTCCGCGTAGGCCAGCGGTGAGACCCCGGTCGCGCTGCTCAGCCACGCGTTGACGGCGAAGAACGCCGGCCAGTTGTTGTAGATGTCGAGCGTGGGGTCGACGTGGCCCGACGAGGCGATCCAGTCGATCACCCCGAGGTGCTTGAAGGTCCAGGCGTAGCGCGGCTCGTCGTAGAGCAGCGGCGTCGTGCCGTGGAGGACCAGGATCAGCGCGACGACGTAGAGCGCGAGCACGGCCGTGGCCGGCCGTTCGCGCGACACCGCGTGCGCGAAGCCGCCGAGCAGCAGCCCGAACGCGACGAACCAGATCGCCGGGAGCGCGTTGAG
>VAWY01000080.1 GCA_005888335.1 Actinomycetota bacterium | reverse complement strand
CGTCCGGGTGACCTCGGGATGGAACTGCACGCCCCAGCAGGCGTCGCCGAGCCGGAACGCCTGCGTGCATGCCTTGCTGCGCGCGAGCTCGACCGCGCCGGCCGGCAATCCATACGTGTAGTGGTGCCACTGCAACGCCTCGAACGAGCGCGGCAGCGCACCGAGGACGGGATCCGCCGAGCCGGCCTCCGTCAGCTCGACGTCGTACCAGCCGATCTCCGGGCCGTCCGGCAGCCGCCCCACCCACGAGCCCGCCGCCCGCGCGAGCAGCTGGACGCCGAGACACACGCCGAGCACGGGCGTGTGCCGGTCGAGCAACTGCTGCAGCCACATCGTCTCTTCCGTGAGCCACGGGTGGTGGACGTCCTGGTCGGCGTGCATCGCGCCCCCGAAGACGAGCACGGCGTCGTACGAATCGAGCGGCCGCGGCGGCGGCGTGCCCCACACGAAGCTCCATTCGTCGAGTGAGTGACCCGCATCCTGGACGACCGGCGCGAAGAGCTCCGTTCGCGCTTCGTTGCCGTGGATCACCGACAGGACGTGCATGCCGTGACTCTATTCGCCGCCCGTAGCCGGAATGTTGTTCATGTCGAGCAGCCGCCGCAGCTGGCGCGCATTCGCCGCGGCCTGCGAGATGCGGCCGAGCGGGTTTTCCGGGTCCTCCGCGCTCGAGTTGTTGTTGAAGAACGCGAACGCACGCTTCGACTGTCCGGCGAGCTCCTTCAACGTCGGCGACCACTCTTCGAGCTCCTCGTCCGAGTAGAGGTAGTCGAACCGTTCTGCCGCCGAGCCGCCCCGTTTGTTCCACGTGCCGAGGTTGCGGCCGTGGAAACGGACGTACGCGGTTTCGGAGGTCAGGGCGGGCACGGTCGGGATCAGGTTCTTCGCCGTCTCGGACTTCGGCGCGTCGACGGTGACGTAGGTCGCCCCGATGCTCTCGAGGAACGACAGTGTCTCGGCACGGTTCTCCTCGTCGAGCCACGAGCGATGCCGGAACTCGACGAGCAGCTCGTCGCCGTTCAGCTGCTCGCGCGCCCATTCCAGGTACTCGAGCGAGCGGTCCTTGTAGACGACGTAGGACGGGAACTGGAAGAGGATGCCGCCGAGCTTTCCGGACGAGCGCAACGGCTCGAGCGCCGCCAGGAACCGGCGGAACACCTCGCCGCGGAGCTCGCGGGGAGGCCGGTCGACGCGCCCGCGCTCGTCCACCGGCATCGCGTCCCGCAGGTCCTCCGGCAGGACTTCGACCTTCACGGGATGGCGGGTCATCAGCCCGAATGCCTTGACGTGCATCGTGAAGCCGTCGGGTGTGCGGTCGGCCCAGCCCTGCACCATCGACTCGTCGGGCAGCCGGTAGTACGTCGAGTCGACCTCCACCGTGTCGAAGTGCTCGGCGTAGTAGGCGAGCCGTTCCTTCGCGGGGAGCTTCGGCGGATAGAAGTACTTCGAGAGTGCTTCGTCCGCCCAGGAGCACGTGCCGATGCGAACCGGGGTCAGGCCTTGCACGTTAATGCACGGCCTGACCCCGGCGATGCTCGCTACGACTTGATGCGAACCGTGGCGCTCTTCGCGGTCCACGGCGACAGGGTCGCACTCACGCAGCCGGCGGGAGCGACGGTCGCCGGCAGCGGGCTCTGGCAGCCCGTGGCGGTGTAGTCCCGTTCGGCGGCGGACGCCGTCGCCTGGAAGAAGGTCGTCTTCCTCGGCTTCAGCTTGCCTGTGTTCTTGAAGCTCCCGGTCGCACCGGTGGTCGCCGACGCCACCTTCTTGACGCCCGCCGCGGTGGCGCCGCGGGCGATCGCCACGGAGGTGCCGGAGACCGGCTGACCGCCTTCGGTCAGCTTGCCGGTAAGGGTGTAGACCCTCGTCTTCTTGTTGTACTTCGCCTGCAGACCGAGGACGATCGGCAGCGGGACGAAGGCCCGTGTCTCGAACGTGCCCACGAGGTTCGGCGTGCCCTTGCCCGGGTTGTACGGGGTGAAGAGCGTCTCCCAGCGAGGCACGCCGGCGGCGGTCGGCGTCGTGAGGATCCCGTTCACCGTGAACTTCGCGTCCAGGACCTGTGCGCCCTGGAACGCCCGCCCCGGGGTGCCGATGGGAACGTCCGGCGGCGGGAGGCAGATCTTCAGGTTGTACGCGCCGAGCGCGGTGGCCGCCCCCGACGTCGGATTCACGTACAGCGGCACGGCGAGCGTCTGTCCGGCTACCGAGAGGTTGAGCATCCAGACGGCTGCGTTCGTCCCCGGCGAGCACGGGTCGGTCGTGTGCGCAGCGGGATTGTCCGTCGTCACCGTGCCGCTCAGCGGCAGCGTCAGGCCCGTGTCACGCGAGAGCGCGGTTGCCTCGACGCTGCCGATATTCGTGCCGGCGGCCTGGTCGACCTTCGCCCCGTAGCCGCTCGGCACGAAGATGTTGATCGCGGCCATCGGATCGGTCGCTTGCGGGATGGTGACGTGAATGGTGGTCGACTGCGATCCCGCCAGCACCATCGGTGTATGCGAGACGGCGACCGAAGCGGTGTTCGCGGCGAGTGCGGCGTTCGCGAAGACGAACGTTGCGAGCACGGCTGCGGCGACGAGCACCGCGCGCAAGGGTCTCTTCATACGGCTGTCCTTTCTATGACGTCGTCAGGGGCTTGCCGAGCACGTTCCAGTAACCGTTCAGGTAGCGCACGAGATACGTCTTTCCAATCGGGAAGTAGTTCGCCGGGGTGGTCGTCACTTTCAGCCCCGGGAGCAGGAACGGATTCGTGACGTTCAGGTGCTGCGCGGCGCGCAGCAGGCTCGCGCGCGTCGGGTTCTTGCCCGCCTGCTTCAGCGCCTCGACCATCGTGTACGCGGCCATCATTCCGTAGATGTGCGCGACCGCCTTGGGGTCCTCGCGCGGCAGGTAGCGCTTCATGATCTGGAGGTAGAGCTTCACGCCCGCCGAACGCTTCTGCGTCGGGTTGGTGGGGTCGTGCAGGAACGCCGTCGAGGTCGCGCCGGTGCCGGTCTGCGGCGTCGTGTTCAGGTGCACGATCTGCATCACCGCCGGATCGATCGACACCGACGTCACGTACTCGGCCGGCTTCCAGCCCAGCTTGTCCGCCGCGACGAACGCCTGGATCGCCTGCTTCGGCAGCGCGAAGATGACGAAGGTGTCGGCACCCGACGCCTTCAACTGCGTCACCTGCGAAATGACCGACGTGTCGAGGAGCGCGTACGCCTGAGTCGACACGATCTGGCCCGCCTTCGCGCCAAGGCCCCGCCTCAAGCCCGCGAGGAGCTCGTTGCCGTACTCGTCGTTCTCGTAGAGGACCGCGATCTTTGCCTTCGGTCGGCTCTTCGCGATCAGGCGCCCGTAGATGAGTCCTTCGCCCTCGAAGCTCGGCAGCAGCCCGATCGTCCACGGATACTTCGCGCGCTGCGCGCCGATCACCGCTGCGCCGCTGCCGACGAAGAGCTGCGGCACCTTCTTCTCGTTCAGGTAGTCGCGGACCGCCAGCGCATGCTCGGTGCCGATCGAGTTGAAGATCGCGAACACCCGATCCTGCTCGACGAGCTTCTGCGTCAGCGGGACGGTCTTGGCCGGGTCGTACTGGTCGTCCTCGATCTGGTAGACGATCTTCCGGCCGTTGACGCCGCCGTGCGCATTGACGTAGTCGAAGTACGCCTTCGCACCGCTCAGCGTCGGCTGGTACTGCGATTCGGCGCCGGTGAGCGGGCCCGTCGCGCCGAGGAGAATCTGCGTCTTCGTCAGGCCCGGCGTCTCGACCCGGCCCGCGCCGGCGGCAGGAACCGCGAGCAAGG
Source organism: Actinomycetota bacterium (assembly GCA_005888335.1). Next base: position 4,041 of record VAWY01000080.1, on the reverse strand, counting down.
CCGCCCCCGCGAGCGCAAGGAGGATGCGAGTCAGCGGGAGACCGCCTTCGTCAGCTTCGAGACCTTCAGCGTGACGCGGCCGATCGTGATCTGCGCCTCGGGCGCGACTGCCGCGAGATACAGCGCGTTCGCCGGGCTCTGCGCCAGCGACGTCGAAGCGAGGTAGAGCGTCAGCTTCGTACCCGACGGGACGCGAAGCGCCTGGTTCATCAGCTTGATCGTCGCCGTCCCGGCAGCCGCGTTCAGCTTCACGCCGCCCACGGTGATCGGCGTTGGCCCGGCGGCGAGGACGGCGACGAGCCGATCCCAGCTCTTTGCATCCGAGTAACGCACGACGACGGTGGTGACGCCGAAGGTTTCATGCGGGCCGCCGGTGAGGCGCGCGCCGCGAACGACTTTGCCCGTCGCACCCGCCATCGTCGTCGAGCCGGGGAGCGTCACCGAAGCGACCTTCGTCGCCGGCGGGGCGGCGTAGGTCGTCGTCTTGGCGTCGTAGGGATCGTGGCCGAGCTCGACGACGGACTTGTCGATCCCGTTCGCCGCCCCCTTCAAGAAGCGATCGAACCATTTGACCGCCTCGCCCCAGTACGTTGCCGCGTCGGGAGCTGTCGCGGGCGAGCCGCCGGGCGCGTGGCCGAGGTCGCCGACGTAGAGCCGCTTCGGGCCCTTCAACGCCTTGTACGCGGCGAGTGCCTGGTCGATGTCGAAGAGGAAGTCGCGGCGCCCCTGGATCATCAGGGTCGGCGTCTGGAGCGACGAGAGCTTCGAGATCGGCGAGCGGCTTGCGGCGAGCGTGTTCACGGTTGCCATGTTCGTGCTCGTGACAAGCGATGACTTGGCGGCGGCGAGCTCGGGGTCCCACCGGCTTTCGGGGACGAGCGCCGCGAGGAGCGAGACGAGGCCCGACTTCGAGAGCCCCTGCGGTGCGAGCGCCGTGGCGAGGTTCGTCCACGTGATCACCGGGACGATCGCCTTGAACGGTACGCCGCCCGTCGCCGCGTTCCACACGGCGCCGCCGCCAAGCGAGATCCCGAGGGCGCCGATCACGGTGTCCGAGACGTCGGCGCGTGCGGTAAGCCAGGCAAACAGCTCTCGCGTGTCCTGGACGTCACGCGGCCCATCCAGGCCGAATAGCCCCTCGGAGGCGCCGTGGCCGCGCGCGTCGCACTCGAGCGTCGCGTAGCCCCCCGGCGCGAGGAACTGCGTCGCGAGCGGCTCCAGGTCCTGATGCTTGCCGCCGAGCCCGTGGAAGAGCATCACGGCGGGCCAGCCGCCGCTCGGCGCCGTTCCGTCGGGCAGGACGAGCGAGCAGGCGAGCTTCGCGCCGTCGCCCGCCGGGATCGTCAGCTGGAGCGGCGTTGCTGCGCGCGCAGACCCGGCCCCGACGAGGAGCGCAAGAGCTGCAAGCAGTGCGGCGCGACGACCCACGTCCGACGACAGGCTATCCCGGTTCTAAGATCACCGCCATGGATCCGCGCCCGATCGGCGTCTTCGATTCCGGAGTCGGAGGGCTCACCGTTCTCCACGAGTGCCTCGTGACGATGCCGCACGAGGATTTCGTCTATCTCGGCGACCACGCCCGGCTGCCGTACGGGCCGCGCCCGCTCGCCGAGATTCGCCGCTTCGCGCGCGAGATCGGAGGGTTCCTCCAGGAGCAGGACGTGAAGCTGATCCTCGTCGCGTGCAATGCGGCCACGTCTGCGGCGCTTCCGCAGCTTCAGGAAGAGCTCGATGTGCCGGTGATCGGCGTGATCACGCCGGAGGCGCACGCCGCTGTTCAGGCGACGCGCAACCGCCGCATCGGGCTGCTCGCGACCCAGGCGACGGTCGATGGAGGTCGCTACGCCGAGCTCATCCGCACACTCGACGCGGGCGTCACGTTCATCTCCGTCGCGTGTCCGGACCTCGTGCCGCTGATCGAAGGCGACGATCCGTACGGCGAGGCCACCGAGAGGGCGGTCCGGCAGTACGCCGCGCCGTTCAAGCTCGAACGGGTCGACACCGTCATCCTCGGCTGCACGCACTATCCACTGATCCGCCCGATGCTGCAGCGCGTGTTCGGCCGCGACGTGACGCTCGTCTTCTCCGCGGAGGAGACTGCACGCGAGGTGGCTGAGACGCTCACCCGCAAGGGCATCGAGAACGACGCTGCGCGTGAGGGCGCATACCGGTTCCTCACGACGGGCGATCCCGGCGCGTTCCGGGAGATGGGCCGGCGGTTCCTGCAACTGCCGATCGGCGACGTCGAGCACGTGACGCTCGCCCGGCTAGAAGGAGCTGTCGCGTGAGCCGCGGCGACGGTCGGAAGCCCGATCAGCTCCGCGTGCTCACGATCGAGCCGGACTATCTCGAGAACCCGCACGGCTCCGCGCTGATCACACAGGGCAAGACGAAGGTGCTGTGTACGGCGATGGTGCAGGAAGAGGTGCCGCGCTGGCTGCGGAATCAGGGCCGGGGTTGGATCACCGCCGAGTACTCGCTGCTGCCGGCCTCGACAGGCGACCGCGTCGAGCGTGAGGCGTCGCGCGGGAAACAGCAGGGACGGACGGTCGAGATCCAGCGGCTGATCGGGCGCGCGGTGCGCGCCGTCGTCGACTTTCGAGCGCTCGGCGAGCGCACGCTCTGGCTCGACTGCGACGTGCTGCAGGCGGACGGCGGCACGCGCTGTGCCGCGATCTGCGGTGCGTACGTGGCCGGCCGGCGCGCTCTCGACCGCTTCGGACTGTCGAAGGCGTTCGCCGACTCGGTCGCCGCCGTGTCGGTCGGCGTCGTCGACGGCGTGCCGATGCTCGACCTCGACTACGCCGAGGACTCGAGTGCCGACACGGACATGAACGTCGTCATGACCGGCGACGGCAGGCTGATCGAGGTGCAGGCGACGGCGGAGCGCGATCCGTTCACCCGCGCGACGCTCGACGAGCTGCTCGTGCTTGCCGAAGCCGGGATCGTGCAGATCAGCGACATCCAGGAAGAGGCGGCGTCCGTTGCATTCCCTTAATCTCGCCGTGATCCCCGAGCTCGGTTGGCCGCACGTGCTGCTGCGGCTCTCCGTCGCCGCCGTGCTCGGGGGCGCGATCGGGATGGAGCGCGAGCTGCGAGAGCGCGGAGCAGGGCTGCGGACGCACCTCGTCGTCTGCGTAGGCTCTGCGCTCTTCACGCTCGTCTCGGCCTACGGCTTTCACGAGTTCCTCGTGAACGGCGGCTCGCTCGTGCGCACCGACCCGACACGGATCGCCGCGCAGATCGTCAGCGGCATCGGCTTCCTCGGCGCCGGCGCGATCATCCGGCAAGGCCTCTCCGTACGCGGGCTCACCACCGCTGCGACGCTTTGGCTCGTCGCCGCGATCGGGATGGCGTCGGGCGCCGGCTACTACAGCGCCGCGGTCATCTCCACTGTCGGCGCCCTGCTCACCCTCGGCCCGCTGCGCATCGTCGCGTACCGGATCGTCCACCGCTACCGGCCGGAGGTCGACCGTCTGCTGGTCGAAATCCCCGCCGGAGGCAGCCCCGGGGCCGTGATCGAGGCGATCGAGCGCAGCGGAGCGCGCGTCCGCGCGCTCGAGATCGCGCAGGAGGGCGACCGGCGCAGCGTGGCCGCCGACGTCGAGCTGCACGACGTCGAAGCGCCGGCCGTCGTCGTAGCCGTGGGCGAGGTCGACGGCGTGCTCGAGGTGCGGTGGAACGAATAACGGCGACCTTGTGCTCGCGCAACGCGCACAAGGCCCGCGAGCTCGAGGTGTTGCTGCCCGGCTGGTCGATCGAGCCGCTCGAGGCCGGGGCGTGGCCCGACGAGGGCGGCGCGACGTATTACGAGAACGCACTCAGCAAGGCCCGCTTCGGCCGCGGGCACGTCAATGGTTGGACGATTGGCGAGGACTCCGGGCTCGAGGCCGCGGCGCTCGACGGACGCCCGGGCCTGCAGTCGGCGCGCTACGCACCCGAGGGCGCCCCGGCGATCGCGAAGCTGCTCGGGGAGCTCGAAGGCGTGGAGGATCGCCGCGCCCGCTACGTCTCCGAGCTCGTCGCAATCAGCCCGGTTGA
>VAWY01000099.1 GCA_005888335.1 Actinomycetota bacterium | reverse complement strand
GCGGGCGCAAGCCGATCCAGACCTTCGTCGCGAGCACCGAGGCGCGCCGCGCGCGGGCCTACGAGCGCGTGCGCGAGGAGCTGCGCGCCGGGCGCCAGGCGTTCGTCGTCTGCCCGCTCGTCGAGGAGTCCGAGCTGCTGGAGGCCCGGGCGGCGACGCGCGAGTACGAGCGCCTGCAGCGCACGGAGTTCGCCGACTTCCGCTGCGTCCTGCTGCACGGCCAGATGCGCCCCCGCGACAAGCAGGAGGCGATGGCCGCGTTCGCGGCGGGCCAGGCTGACGTGCTGGTGGCGACCAGCGTCATCGAGGTCGGCATCGACGTCCCCAACGCGACGGTCATGCTCGTCGAGGACGCCGAGCGCTACGGGATCTCCCAGCTGCACCAGCTGCGCGGGCGCATCGGGCGCGGCGGGCACGCGAGCGTCTGCATCCTCTTCGGGGCGGCGGGCTCGCCGCGCCTGCGGGCGCTCGAGCAGCACAGCGACGGCTTCGCGCTCGCCGAGATCGACCTCGAGCTGCGCAAGGAGGGCGAGCTCGCCGGCACGCGCCAGTCCGGGCTGGGCGAGTTCCGCGTCGCGCGCATGCCCGACGACGAGGACCTGCTCGCGCGCGCCCGTACGGTCGCCGAGCGCGTGCTCGCGCTCGACCAGCAGCTCGAGGCGCCCGAGCACGCGCTGCTCGCCGACGCGCTGCGCGCGCGCTACGGCGCCGAGGAGCTCGAGCCATTGCCGGCCTGACCATCGACTTCGTCGATGGTTCAACGCGAACTTCGTTCGCGGGCGGGCGAAGGGTCGCGGCGTGAGCTTGCGCATCGTCGCGGGTCGCTTCGGCGGCCGGCGGCTCGTCGCGCCGCCCGGCCGCGCGACCCGCCCCACCAGCGATCGCGTGCGCGAGGCGCTGTTCTCGATCCTCGGCCCGCTCGACGGCGAGCGGGTGCTCGACCTGTTCGCCGGCTCGGGGGCGCTCGGGCTCGAGGCGCTCTCGCGCGGCGCGGCGAGCGCCACCCTGGTGGAGCGCGCGCCGGGCGCCTTGCGGGCCCTGCGCGCCAACGTCGAGGCGCTCGGCGCGCCCGCCGAGGTGGTCGCCGCCGACGCCCGCTCCTTCCTCCGGAGCGCACGCGAGCAGGGCGCCGAATACGATCTGGTGTTCCTTGACCCCCCGTACCGCGCCGCGAGCGGGCTCGGGCGGGACCTGGAGCTCGAGCCCGTGTTGGCCGCCGGCGCACGGGTGGTGGCTGAGAGCGACCGCCGGTCGCCGCTCGACCTGAGCCTCCCGGTGACCGACGAGCGCCGCTACGGCGACACCCTGATCCGCATCCACACCCTGCCATGACTCCTCAGCCGCGCATCGCCGTCTGCCCCGGCTCCTACGACCCGGTCACCTACGGGCACCTCGACGTGATCAGCCGCGCGGCCGCGCTCTACGACGAGCTCATCGTCGCCGTCGTCAACGCGTCGATGCGCAAGATCAAGCCGCTGTTCGACATCGACGAGCGGCTGGCCTTCGTCGAGGACGCGACGGCGGAGTGGCCCAACGTGCGCGCGGAGCCGTTCGACGTGTTGATCGTCGAGTACGCGCGCCGGGTCGGGGCCACCGCGATCGTCAAGGGCCTGCGCGCGATCTCGGACTTCGAGTACGAGCTCGAGATGGCCAGCCTGAACCGCCTGCAGGACCGCGACATCGAGTCCGTCTACCTGATGGCCAGTCCCGAGTACTCTTTCCTGCGCTCGAGCGGTGTGAAGGAGATCGCGACCTTCGGCGGCGACATCTCCAGCCTGGTGCCCCCGACGGTCGCCCGGCGCTTGCAGGAGGAGCTCACCCGCCAGCGAACCACACGCTGAATCCGCCTATGGACGTCCTGGTTCTCATCGACAAGCTCGACGATCTGGTCCACAACGCCAAGCAGGTCCCGCTGACGGACCAGGTGCGCGTGGACAAGGAGGAGATCTACGACATCCTCGACCAGATGCGCGCGACGATCCCCGAGGAGATCAAGCAGGCGCGCTGGATCGTCAAGGAGCGTCAGGAGATGCTCGCCGAGGCCAAGCGCGAGGCCGAGCGCATCGTCAAGGAGGCGCGCGAGCGCCAGACGCGCCTGGTCTCCGACCAGGAGATCACCAGGGCCGCCGAGCGGGCCGCCGAGGACATCATCGAGGACGCCCGGGCCCGCGAGCGCGAGATCCGCCTCGGCGCAGAGGACTACGCCGACGACATCCTCAACACCCTCGAGGTCAACCTGACGAAGATCGTCGCGGCCGTCCAGCGCGGGCGCGGGCGCCTGCAGGGCAAGGACGAGCCCGCGGAAGTCGCCTGAGGGCCGCTCGCGGCGCCTCGCCGGTCGTGCCGGGCGAGGTCTGTGCGAAGCACTATCCCTCGCCGGCCCGACGCCGAGGCATCCGCGATCGGCTCCTCAGCCGGCTCCCGCGCCGCGGGCGGGTCAGTCGCGCAGCGGCCGCGCGCCCTCGCACCAGATCTCCACCGCCTCGCGGTCGAGGACGTCCTGCGAGCGTGCGCGCAGCCTCGCCACCGGCAGGGTCCGGTCGGCGGCCGCGACCACGAGGTTGCCGGTCCGGCGGCTCGCGAGGACCGGTCGCTCGGCGAGCAGCAGCGTCTCGGAGAAGGCGGCGGCGATCGTCGCGACCTGGCGGCGGGCGAGGCGATGCGGCGGGTCGTCGATGAGGTTGACGAGGTACGCGCCGCCGGGGCGCAGGACGCGGCGGACGTCGGCGACGAGCTCGCGCGTCGTCAGGTGGCGCGGCACGACCGGGCCGTCGAAGACGTCGGCGATGACGACGTCGTAGGTGCGCCGAGCGCGGCGCTCGAGTGCGGCCCGGGCGTCTGCCACGTCGACGATCAGCCCCGCGTCGCGGGCGAGTGCCGCGACCTGCGGGTCGATCTCGACGAGCTCGGACGCCGAGCCCGGGCGCGTCGCCGCGAGGTAGCGGGCGAGCGTCCCCAGCCCGCCGCCGAGGTGCAGGGCGCGCAGGGGGCGCCCCGCGCGCGCCAGCACGTCGAGCACGTCGCCGATGCGCCGCATGTACGGGAACGCCAGCCGTGCCGGGTCGGCGACGTCGACGTGCGAGGCCTCGAGCCCGCCCACGAGCAGCGTGCGCCCGGTCCCGTCGGCTGCGACGCGGACGGCCATGGACGCCCGACGGTACTTGCGGCCGAACGATGAAGCGCCGCCGCGGGCGGCCGATCACCAGAGCCATGATCGCCCGTCGTCACCTCGTTGCCCTGCTCACCGCCGGATCGCTGCTCGCCGCCGCGCCGGCGCACGCCGCCGCGCCCGCCGTCACGGGGACGGTCGCCGGGGCGAGCGGCTGGACGCTCGTCCTCCTGCCCGCGTCCGGCCAGTCCTCGACCGTCCGCCTCGCCGCGAACGGCGCGTTCCGGCTGCCGCTCGGCCGCGGCGCGCGCGGCGCCACGCTCCAGCTGCTCAAGCCGAGCGGGCGCTACTTCGGCCCCGTCGTCCTCGGCCGCGCCGGGCGAGGCCGCGTCTTCACCGCGCTCTCCGGCCGCGCGGGCGCGCTCGGCCGCGTCAAGCTCGGCGCCGGCTACGCGACGGCGAAGGCGCCGAAGCCGGCGGTCCGCCGCTCGGGCGCCGCGCAGGCTGACGCCCACGGCAAGCCGCTCGGCGCCGGGCGCCTGGGCCTCGTCGCGGTCAAGGGCGCGCACCCGCGCGCCCGCATCGCCGCCGCCGGCGGACCGGCCGCCGACGCGGGCGCCGACCCGGACGCCGACGGCATCCCGAGCGCGCTGGACGCCGACGACGACGGCAACGGCAAGGTCGACGCCGTCGACGGCGGCTCGCGCAGCGCGGGCGCCGGCCTGTTCAGCGAGGTCTACACCCTCATGGGCAACTCGCTGAACGCCAACGCCGCGGGCGTCGACGCGGGCGCGATCGACCGCTTCGTCCACGACTACCTCGTCCTCAACTTCTTCCTCGACGGCCACCAGGCCAACGGCGCGAAGCTCAACTCGGTCGACGTCGACTGCCTCGGGCTTGCCTACTGCCGCGCCGGGGCCGGGACGGGGATCGTCTCCTCGTCGAACAACTCCCTCGCCGACCGGGTCGGCACGCCGTGGACGAGCATCGACGCCGACGGCGACAAGCTGCCCGACGTCCCGCTCGTGCCGGGCGTGATGCACGGTCAGGACGCCTGGGCGATGGCCATCCGCCCGAACGTGACCACCGCGGACATCGCGCCGGGCGACACCTTCCAGGTGCACTTCCGGACCGACCGTGGCGACGTGGTCGAGCCGACCGCGCTGACGCTGTACTTCGTCACCACCCCCGCGGTCGCCACGGCGCAGGGCCAGAAGATCTCCTACCCGGCGACCGACGCGACGCTCGGCAACCGCAGCAACCCGATCATGCTCGACGGCGACAAGGTCGACCTGAGCTTCTGGCGCCCGCAGCGCGCCGCGCTCCCGGGCGAGGACGGGCTGCGCGACATGGGCCACCTGCACTACGGCATGACGCCGCACGTCGACGGCGGCTCCAACGAAGAGATCGGCTGCGGCGCCGGCGCCTACTCGAACCTGTCGGGGACACTGCGCGCCGCCGGCGCGACGCGCGACAGCTTCTTCAACTCGCTCATGCCGCTGCAGGACACCAGCGACGACGCCGCCCCGAGCCGCGACCGCACGCTCGGCTTCACGCTCGACCTCGGCTCGTGCCTGCGCTCTCACGGCATCGACCCCACCGGCAAGCTCGTCAGCCTCCCCCTGATGGCGACCGACGAGCCGCGGCCGGGCGGGATGGATCGCGCGGTGCAGATGCTCTGGGTCTGCTTCCCCGGCTGCACGGTGCCGCAGCAGCAGGGCGGCCCTCAGGCCGGTCCGCAGCAGGGCGGCCCCCAGCCGGGCGGCGGCCTGCCCGACCTCGCCGTCCGCGACCTCGCGGCGAGCGAGTCGGGCGGCTCGTGCACGCTGACCTGGGCTGTCGAGAACCGCGGCTCGGCCGAGGCGCCGCCGTCGCGGACGACGGTCCACACGCCCGCCGGCGACCAGGAGGTCCCGGCGGAGAGCATCGCCGCCGGCGAGGCGCGCGGCCAGCAGACCACTGTGCCTGTGCCCTGCTCGGGGCTCTCGGTGCGCGTCGCCGCCGACGGCCCGAACTCGCTCGTCGAGTACCACGACGACAACAACGAGGCGCAGGCGACCTTCTAACCGAGGAGCGCCTCGCGCAGGACCCGGCCCTCGTCGGCGAGCAGCGCCAGCCAGGTCTGCTCGCCGCCGAGGAGCACGCGGCGCTTGACCTCGCGGGTCACGTGCCCGGGCGCCGCGGCGATCCGCGCGGCCAGCGCGACGGCCGCAGGGCCGAGCGCATCCGGCTCGTACACCTCGCTGACGACGCCGAGGGCGAGCGCGCGCTCGGCGTCGAGGATCTCCCCGGTCAGCGAGAGCCGGCGGGCGAGCGCCTCGGGGAGCGCGGCCGCCGCCGCGGCGTAGCTCGGCGGGATGTAGCGGCCGATCTCGGGGAAGCCGAACGTCGCCGTGGTCGAGGCGACGCGCACGTCGCACAGCAGCGCCAGGGCGAAGCCGCCGGCCAGGGCCGGGCCGTTGACGGCGGCGACGATCGGCAGCGGCGCCCGGGCCAGGCGGTCGAACAGCCGCGTGCTCGTCTGGACGATCCGCTCCTTGTGGGCGCGGTCGCCGCCGAACTGGGTGACATCCATCCCCGCGCAGAAGGCGGTGCCCGCTCCGGTGACGACGACGCAGCGGACGTCCTCGTCGGCCGCCAGCGCGTCGAGCGCCTCGGCCAGCTCGACCCGCAAGTCGAGCGAGAGCGCGTTGCGCTTCTCGGGGCGGTCGAGGGTCAGAACGGCGACGCCGTCGGCGGGGCGGTCGACTCGCAGGAGCATGCGCGGTAGCTTCGCGGTCATGGCGGCAGAGCGCTTCGACCACCGGATGCTGGTGCTGCTCACCGAGGCGGACGAGATCGAGATGCGCACGCCGCGCGGCGACGGCTCGATGTCGTCGCGACCGATCTGGGTTGTCGTCGTCGACCACGTGCCGTACGTGCGCTCGTACGCCGGCGAGCGCGGCCGGTGGTACCGCCGCGCCAAGGCCGACGGGCGCGCGGAGCTGGGGGTCGAGGGCGAGGCGCTCGCCGTGCGTGCGGTCCCGGACGGCGGCGCCGAGCTCGACGAGAAGATCTCCGCCGCCTACCACGTCAAGTACGGGCGCCACGCGCCGGGGCCGACCGAGGCGATGGTCACGCCGCCGGTCGTCGCCACCACGATGCGACTGGAGCCGGCGGATGGCTGACGTCGAGGTCCTCGACACGGACATCACGACGCTCGAGGTCGACGCGATCGCCAACGCCGCGAACACCCGCCTGCTGCACGGCGGCGGGGTGGCCGGCGCCATCGCCCGCGCCGCAGGGGAGGCGCTCCAGCGCGAGAGCGCGGCCAAGGCACCGATCGACCTCGGCGGCGCGGTCGAGACGACCGGCGGCGACCTGCCCGCACGCTGGGTCATCCACGCGGCGACGATGCAGCTCGGCGGCCCGACCTCGGCGGACATCATCCGCCGCGCCACGGCGGCGACGCTGTGGAAGGCCGACGAGCTCGGCGCCCGGTCGCTCGCGCTCGTCGCCTTCGGCACCGGCGTCGGCGGGTTCCCGCTCGACCAGGCCGCCGAGATCGAGGTCGACGAGGTCCAGCGCCACCTCGCTTGCGGCTCGCGCCTGGAGCGCGTGGTCTTCGCGGTCCGCGGCGACGCCGCCCGCGAGGCGTTCGAGCGGGCGCTCGCGGCGGCGTCGAGCTGAGCCCTCGCGCAGTTAGCGGATGTCGAAGCCGCTGAGCCCCTCGGGCTGCTCCTCGCTGACGTCCACGTCGTCGACGTCGGCGCGGCGCGGCCCCTCGCGCAGGAAGTCGACGAGGCGCTCGACGGCGTCGGGCTCGCCCTCGGCGACGACCTCGACCGTCCCGTCCGCGCGGTTGGTGGCCCAGCCGGCGACGCCCAGCGACTCCGCGCGGCGCCGGGTCGTGTCGCGGAAGAACACGCCCTGCACGCGCCCGCGGACGACGATGCGGCGCCGGACCGCCATGGCGCGCAGCCTACGCGCCTTGGGTCCCGTCCTCGACCGCGGGCGTCAGCAGCGCGTCGAGCTGCTCCAAGTGGCCGCGCACACCCGCGGCCATGGCCTCGAGGATCGATCGCGCCTGCTCGATCCCGCTCGTCGCGCTCGTGAGCTGGGACTTGATCCGCCGCACGTCCTCCATCGCCATGCTCGCTCGCTCGACCTCCGCCCGCAGCGCCGCGACGTCGAGCCCGGAGGCGTCGTTGCGCGCCATCAGGACCCGCGCCCGCGCAAGCCCGTAGGCGACCTCGAGCGCGAGCTTCGACCCCTCCTCGGGGTCGTACGTGACGAACATCTTGTCGCCGTTGTACTCGTGCAGCGCCCGTGTCTTGGCCGGCAGCTCGTCCTCCGCGGGGACGACGAACACCGCGTAGTCGGCGTCGCGTTGCTCGAGCGCCGCGTCGAGGTCCGACAGCGCCTTCTTGCGCGACAGCCCGGAGTCCTTGGCCTCGAAGACGATCCGCCCGCGCGGCGGCCCGGCGCACGCGTCGATCGCGACGACGACGTCGCCCTTCTTGCCTCCTGCGCCGCGAACGTCGCCGACCCCGTCGCATACGTCGCCGCGCGCGGCCGCGATCTCTTCGAGGGCCTCGACGACCGCTTCCTCGAACGACCGGCCCTTCGCCGTGCCGCGCTCGCGTTCGGCCTGGAGCTCGACTGCGCCCTGCTTCTCGGCGCGCTCGCGCGCGAGCTCGGCCTGGAGTGCGGCCATCCGCTCCTCCATCGCGCGCAGGTGCGCCGACTGCTGCTCGAAGGCCTGGCGCATGACGGCGATCGACTGGCGCTGGAAGCCCGCGAGCGGGTTCGACGGGTCGTCAGCGGCGAACTGTCGGCGCAGCTCGTCGCGCGAGCGCACCATGACCTCCTCGACAACCGCCTTCATCCGGTGGTGTACCGCCGTCGAGCTCTGATCGGAGAAGTGGCGCTGCAGCTCGCGCGCGAGGTGGCCGTTCTCGGCCCCGAGGATCTGCTCGAACTTCGTGTCCAGCCCCTCGTAGACGCGCCGCGCCTGCTCGGTGAAGGCGGCCTCGACCTTCTCCAGCTCCCCGCGCACGAAATCAACCTGCCCGGCGGTGCCTTCGCGGTCGAGCACGCGCGCGCCGATCTCCACGGCGTCGCGCACGACGCGCGCGGGGTCCTCGGCCTCGCGGGCGAGCCGGACCGCGCACTCGTCGTCGACGACGAGCCCGTCGACCAGCAGGCGGTCGCCGAGAACGCGCACCGAGGTGGACGCGAAGAGGGGGATGGCAGCTTCCATGAGCCCGGTCACGCTAAGCGGGTCGCCGGACGGACCGGCTTCCTGACGTACGGACGACCCGACCAGTGCCGCGTCAGGCAACGTTCGCCCCGTTCGGCGGGCGCTCGCCGCGCCTGGCGCCACCCGTCGATCCTCGATGTGGCTGGGCCACACCTTCGGATGACGGTCGACGCCAGCCACGACGATCGCTCCGCCGGCGACGGGGCGAACGTCACCTGACGCAGCACTAGCTTCGTTGGCATGTCCGCCTTCGCCGACGCGCTCGCCGACGCCGGCGGCGCCGCGGCGCCGCGCGAGCGCGCCGGCCAGCTCCGGACGCTGCTCGAGCGCGAGCTCGACCGTGGCGCCGCCGAGCTGGCCAAGCCCCGCTCGGGCTACGGCGACCCGCTCGCCGTGGCGGTCGCCGCCGTCCCGGGCACGGGCCTGCTGGCCGTCGCGCCGGTGCCGGCCTCGCTGCGCGCGGATCCCTACAAGGTCGACGAACGCGCCTGGCTGGTGGTCGCCGCGCTCGCCGGCGCGCTCGTCGTCGCCGGCGGGCGCCCGCTGAGCGCGGGGGCGTTCGAGGGCGGCCGGCTCCTCCTGCGCGCTCCGGGCGACGACGCCGAGCTGGCGGCGCTGGCCTTCGACGAGTACGTCGCCGACGTCAACCGCGTGCGCGCCCGCGCGCTCGCCGTCCCCGGCGCCGTCCTGGAGCCGGCGGCGGGCGACCTGCGCGACCCGATCGGCGCGCGCCATCCGCTGCGGATCGCCGAGGCCCTCGCCGCGCTGGGCGCCAACCCCGCCGACCCCGCCGCGGCCGACGCCAACGAGGACGCGGTCCTCGCCGCGCTCGGCCCCGACGCGCACCAGGCCACCCGCCCGCACGACGACCCGGACCCCGCCCGGCGCGTCGCCCGCCGGATCCTCCAGCGCCTCGCCGGCATGGGCAAGTGGGGCGGCTACCACACCGAGTTCTCGCACCTGGCGCGCGGCTTCGCGGGCAACGACCGGGCGCTGGCCGACGACGTCGGCGAGCGGCTCGTCAAGTCCGGGCTGCTGCTCGAAAAGCCGAGCGTCGGGCAGCGCCACGTCTTCCTGAACCCCCGCCGCGCCGGCGAGATCTACGCCCTGATCGACGACGGCGCGGTCCCGCCCGGGCTGGACCTCTGAGGCAAGCTGGTACACCTTCATTCATGAGCATCCTGGGTCAGGTCGGCACGAAGCTGTTCACCGCGAAGACGCTGACGGAGGTCGGGTTCATCCGGCCGATGCGCCCCGACAAGCTGCTGCGGACCGGCCTGAACCTCGTCCGCTGGGGCCCGACGCCGGCCGCCGGCTACGCGACCGGGTCGGTGCTCTACCCAAACGAGCTGGCCGTCATCGACGAGCTCGGATCGCTGACCTTCGCCGAGGTGCACCGCCGCACCAACGGCCTCGCCAACGCGCTCGCCGAGCACGGGATCGAGGAGGGCGACAACGTCGCGATCCTCTGCCGCAACCACCGCGGCTTCATCGACATCACGGTCGCGCTCTCCAAGCTCGGGGCCAACGCGCTGTACCTCAACACCGGCTTCGCGGGCCCGCAGATCGCCGAGGTCTCAGAGCGCGAGAACGCGAAGGCGATCGTCTACGACGAGGAGTTCGCCGAGCTGGTCGCCGAGGGCGCCAAGGACCGCCTGCGCTTCGTCGCCTGGACGGACGGGGCGGCCGAGCAGGACGCCCCGGTGCTCGAGCAGCTCATCGATGGCGGCGACCCCTCCGACCTCTCGCCGCCCGCGGAGAAGGGCCGCGTCGTGATCCTCACCTCGGGCACGACGGGCTCGCCGAAGGGCGCGTCGCGCAAGCAGCCCGAGTCGCTCGACCCGGCCGCCGTGCTGTTCAGCAAGATCCCGCTGCGCACGCGGGAGACGATCCACATCGCCGCGCCGATGTTCCATTCGTGGGGCTTCCTGCACTTCACGCTCGGCCTCGGCCTGGGCGCGACGATCGTGCTGAGCCGCAAGTTCACGCCCGAGGGCTGCCTGAGCGCGACGGCCCAGTTCGAGTGCGAGGTGCTCGCCGTCGTCCCGGTGATGCTCCAGCGCATCCTCGAGCTCCCCGAGGACGTCATCCGCAAGTACGACCTGCGCAAGCTGCGGATCATCGCGGCGTCGGGCTCGGCGCTCCCGGGCGAGCTCGCCACGAAGACGATGGACCTCTTCGGCGACGTCCTCTACAACCTCTACGGCTCGACCGAGGTCGCGTGGGCGACGATCGCCACGCCCGCGGACCTGCGCCAGGCGCCCGGCAGCGCGGGCAAGCCGCCGCGCGGGACCGTCGTCAAGCTCTACGACGAGGAGGGCAACGAGGTCAAGGGGCCGGGCAAGACCGGGCGCATCTTCGTCGGCAACGAGATGCAGTTCGAGGGCTACACCGGCGGCGGCAGCAAGGACATGATCGGCGGCCTGATGTCTTCGGGCGACGTCGGCCACTTCGACGAGCACGGCAACCTGTTCATCGACGGCCGCGACGACGAGATGATCGTCTCGGGCGGGGAGAACGTCTTCCCGGCCGAGGTCGAGGACCTGCTCTGCCGGCACGAGGGCGTCAAGGAGGCGGCGGTCGTCGGCGTCGAGGACGAGAAGTTCGGCCAGGCGCTGAAGGCCTTCGTCGTGCCGCGCGACGGCACGACGCTCGACGAGAAGGCGATCAAGGCCTACATCAAGGAGAACCTGGCCAACTACAAGGTCCCCAAGCAGGTCGTCTTCCTCGACGAGCTGCCGCGCAACGCGACGGGCAAGGTGCTCAAGAAGGACCTCAAGGCGGGCGACGCAGAAGCGAGCGCAGCGAGCGGTTGAGGGCGGCCGGACGGAGCCCCTGAGTGTCAGAGGCGCGGGCCGGATGCCCAGCGCCAGAGCGAGCGCAGCGAGCGGTTAAGGGCGGCCGGACGGAGCCCCTGAGGGTCAGAGGCGCGGGCCGGATGCCCAGCGCCGTGGACTACCCTCGAGGTGTGAGCACCACCTTCGATCTTGGACGACTGGGGCTCACCGCGGGGGAGGGCCGGCGCTTCGCGCTCGACGTCCCGCTCGACGGCTTCCTGTTCGGCGGTGAGCGCTACACGGTCGAGCCCGAGCGCGTCGGGCTGACCCTCGACGTCGCGCGGATGACGCACGGCGGATGGTCGCTGCGGCTGCGCTTCAGCGCCCACGTCGCGGGCCCGTGCATGCGCTGCCTGACCGGCGCGTCGCCCGAGGTCGTCGTCGACGCCCGCGAGGTCGACCAGCCCGGCGCGGACAGCGATCAGCTCGACTCGCCGTACGTCGACGGCGACGACCTCGACGTGTCGGCGTGGGCGCACGACGCGCTCGCGCTCGCGCTGCCCGCCCAGATCGTCTGCCGCGAGGACTGCGCCGGGCTGTGCCCGGTCTGCGGCCAGGACCTCAACGCCCGCCCCCACGAGCACCCGCGCGAGCCCGATCAGCGCTGGGCCAAGCTCGCCGAGCTCAGGCTCGAGTAGCCGCCAGCAGCGCTTCGATCTGCTCCACCAGCTCCGGCGCGCCGGCGACGTGCCAGCCGCCGTCGAGGACCTCGGCGCGCCCGCCGGCCTCGCGCACCAGCAGCGCCCCGGGCAGCCAGTCCCACGGCTCGGGCGAGCGTTGGACCCACGCGTCGAGGCGGCCGGCCGCCAGCCAGGCGAGGTCCAGCGAGCCCGCGCCGCCCGTGCGCAGGATCGCCGCGCCGGCCAGCGCGAGGAGCGCCACGTCGGTCATCACGCGCGGGTCGGCGAACGTCGAGACGAGCGCGCTGCGCAGCGGTCGGCCGGTTCGCACCGCCAGTCCGCCGGCGCCCTCGCCGCGCGCCGCGCTGAACAGCTCGCCCGCGACGGGGTCGTAGACCGCGCCGGCCAGCGGCCCGCTCGCATCGGCGAGCGCCACCGCCGCGCACCAGTGCGGCACGCCCGAGACGTAGTTGAACGTGCCGTCGAGCGCGTCGACCAGCCACGTGCGCTCGGCCTCCACCCGTGCGCCCTCCTCGCCCAGGATGCCGTCGCGCGGACGCCGCTCGCGCAGCAGCCTCACGACCGCCGCCTCGGCGGCGCGGTCGGCCTCCGAGACGACGTCGGCGCCCGCCGCCGATTTGCGGCGCACGGCGTGGTCGGCGCCGAAGCGCGCGCGCAGCAGGTCGCCGGCGCGGCGGGCGGCGGCCTCGGCGACCTCTCGATCGGTCACAGGTACGCGCCCGACGGCAGGTAGGGCCGCAGCGGCCCCACGTCGCCGCGCACGAAGATCGGCCCGTCCGGCGAGAGCGCGAGCCCCGCCTCGAGCGCGACCGCGACCGCCCAGTCCTGGCGCGCCGAGATGAAGTCGACCTGGACCGTGGCGCCGGGCGACGAGGCGGCGAGCGCGGCCCCCAGCAGGGCCTGGGCGGCCTCCTCGTCGAGCGCGGCGAGCAGCCGCGGCGTGCCCTCGCAGTGCACGACGAAGCCGCGGTCGCCGAGCACGAGCAGCTCGGCGCCGCCGGCCAGCGCCGTGGGGATGTCGGACGCGTGCGTCGCGCCGCGCACGGCGCGCGAGACGGGCTCGGTGAGGTCGAGGTCGTCGCCGGTCGCCGCGCGGATGGCGGGATGCCGCGGCGGCAGCGCGGCGCGCTCGACGATCCCCGCCGCGGCGACGGCGGGCCGCAGTGCGAACCCGGCGCGCGCGTAGCGGCGCATCGCCTTCGGGTCGGTCGAGCTGAGGATGATCGCGCCGCGCGCGCCGTCGGCGTAGCTCAGCGCCGCGTCGAGCAGGCGCCGCCCGATGCCGTTGCCCTGCAGCGCGGGCTCGACGGCGAGCAGCGACAGCCCCCACAGCCCCTCGCGCAGCAGCGCGAGCGCGACGCCGACCACGCGCCCCTCGGCGCTCTCGGCCACCCACGCGCCGCCGGGGTCGGTCTCCAGCAGGTGCGCGACCCGTGACTGCCCGCGTCGCGCGCGCTGCTCGAAGGTCTCGCCGAGCTGGGGCAGCGCCCCTTGGAGGGCGTCGTAGGCGACGAGGTCCGCAGCGGCCACGTGCGCAGGGTGCATGGGGCGGATGCGGACGTCCGTGGCCACCGCTCCGAGGGTAACGTTGCGCCGTGCCCCTCTTCAGCCACGACACCAAGATCGACGCGCTCAAGGAAGCGCCGCTGTTCGCCGGGCTCTCGAACGACGAGCTCGCCGAGCTTGCCGGCATGGCGGACGAGCTCGAGGTCGAGTCCGGGACCGTTCTCACCAAGGAGGGCGAGCTCGGCCACGAGTTCTTCGCGATCGTCGACGGCGACGTCGACTTCCTGCGCGGCGGCAAGCGGATCGAGATGGCCCAGCCGGGCCGCTTCTTCGGCGAGATCGCGCTTGTCGAGCGCGTCCCGCGGATGGCGACCGTCGTCGCCAAGACCCCGCTGCGCTTCTTCGTGCTCAACGAGCGCGACTTCAAGAAGCTGATGGACGACAACCCGAAGATCGAGCGCAAGATCATGCAGGCGCTCGCCCGGCGGCTGCTCGCCCTCGTCCAGGAGGACCCGCGGCTGGGGTAGGGCCTGCCGCTACTCTTCCTGCCGCCATGGCCGTCCCCAAGCAGAAGCAGTCGCACGCCCGCACGAGCAAGCGCCGCGCGCAGCACAAGATCGCGTCGCCCGCCGTCAACGCGTGCCCGACGTGCCACAGCCCGCGCCGCCCGCACCGGGTCTGCCCGGTGTGCGGCTCCTACCGCGGGCGCGAGGTCGTGTCGCCGGCTGCGGCCGAGCACGACCACGACCACGAGCACTAGTAGTGGGCCCGTCCGCCAGTCCGACGGGTTTCGGACGCCGCTGGCAGCCGCCTGGCGCCACGCGTCGGTCCTCGATGTGCCAGAGGCACACCTTCGGACGCCGCACGGCGGGTGGGTGGGCGAGTTCCGGCCAGCGACGCCCGACGACCCGCCCGACTGGCGGACGGACCCACTGAGCGCTCGGTATGCCCGCGACGGTCGCGGTGGACGCCAACGGCGCCGACCTCGGCGCCCGCGAGGTCGCGCTCGGCGCGGCGGATGCCGGCGTCCCGGTCATCCTCTTCGGCCCGGCCGCCGAGATCGGCGACGTGCCCGACCACGTCACCGTCGTCGACGCGCCGGTGTCGATCGCCAAGGCGGCTGACCCGGCGCGCGCGGCGCGCTCGACGAAGGACGCCTCGATCGTCCGCGCCGCCCGCGCGGTGGCGGCCGGCGAGGCCGACGCGCTGGTCTCGGCCGGCTCGACGGGCGCGGCGCTGGCGGCGGGCCTGTTCGAGATCCGCCGGGCCGCGGGGATCCACCGTCCGGCGCTGGCGCTCCCGGTGCCCGTCCCCGGCAGCCCGGTGACGCTCGTCGACGTCGGCGCGAACGTCGAGGTGCGCGCCGAGCACCTCGTCCAGTTCGCGTTCATGGGCGCCGCGCTCGTACACGCCGTGCTCGGCGTCGAGCGCCCGCGCGTGGCGGTCCTCTCCAACGGCGAGGAGGCGAGCCGCGGCACGCCGCTCGTCCAGGAGGCCCACGCCGCGCTGTCCGAGCGCCCGACGGACCTGTTCGTGTTCGTCGGCAACGTCGAAGGGACGCAGCTCACCGAGGGGGTCGCCGACGTCGTGGTGACCGACGGGTTCACCGGCAACGTCGCGCTCAAGCTCATGGAGGGCGTCTCGCAGACGATGCTGGCCAAGATCCGCGAGGTGGCGATGTCCTCGCCGCGGGCGAAGCTCGGCGGGCTGCTGCTGCGCCCCGCCCTGCGCGGCTTTCGCGACCACATCGACCCCGAGGGGCCGGGCGGCGCGTACCTGCTCGGGCTGCGGCGGCTGGGGGTCGTCCCCCACGGGCGCTTCACGCGCCGCGGCTTCGCCAACGCGATCACGCTCGCCGCCCGCGGGGCCCGCGAGGACGTCGTCGGGCGCACGCACGCGGCGCTCGAGGACGCCGGCGCGCTGCGTTCCAGGCGACTGAACGGGCCCGAATCATCCGAGCCTCCCGCTACGGTGACCGGCACATGACCCGCGAGCAGGTGCTGACGCTGATCCGCGCCCACCTCGCCGACGAGCTCGAGATCGAGCCCGAGCGCATCGAGGAGGGCACGCGACTCAAGGAGGACCTCGAGGCCGACTCGCTGGACCTCTACACCCTCGTCCAGGAGCTCGAGGACTCCTACGGCGTACGAATGCCCGACGAGGAGGCGGCGAAGATCCTGACCGTCGGGCAGGCCGTGGACTACGTCGTCGCGCGCACGGCTTAAGTGAAGCTCGACGACCTGCTCGCCGAGCTGCCCGAGGACCTGCACCGCCAGGTCTTCACCCACGCCAGCTGGACCGAGCGCCGCTCGGACTCCTACACGCGCCTGGCCTTCCTGGGCGACTCCGTCCTCGGTCTCGCGGTCACGACGTACCTGTATCCGCGGCTGGAGGCCGAACGCTACGGCGCCGGCCGGCTGACGAAGATCCGCGCGCAGGCGGTCTCGGGGCCGTCGTGCGCGCAGGTCGCCGAGCGGATCGGGGTGCCCGCCCGCCTGCGCGACGCCGCCCCCGACAACGTCGGCGAGAGCGCGGCCCTGCTCGTCGAGACCGAGCGCGTGCTCGCCTCGGTGGTCGAGGCGGTCATCGGCGCGTGCAACCTGACCTTCGGCTACGACCGCACGGCCGAGGCGGTCGTCGAGGCCTTCGGCCCGGAGATCAAGGAGGCGCTCGAGCACCCGGTCGACTTCAAGTCGACGCTGCAGGAGCGCCTGGCTCAGCACGGCGAGACCGTCGTCTACGAGGTCATCACCGAGCACGGCCCGCCGCACGACCGGACCTTCGACGTCGAGGCGTCCGCCGGTGAGCGCATCATCGGGACCGGGTCGGGGCGCTCGAAGAAGGCGGCTGAGCAGGAGGCCGCCCGCGCGGCGCTCGACGGGCTCGACGGCGACGAGGCCGAGCGCAGCGTGGAGGCGGTGTGATGCACCTGAAGTCGATCGTCCTGAAGGGCTTCAAGTCGTTCCCCGACCGCACGCGGCTGGAGTTCGGGCCGGGGGTGTCGGTGATCGTCGGCCCCAACGGGTCGGGCAAGTCGAACGTCACCGACGCCGTCCTGTGGGCGCTGGGCGAGCAGTCCCCGCTGGCCGTCCGCGGCCAGTCGATGCAGGACGTCATCTTCGGCGGCGGGCGCGGCGTGCAGGCGCGCAGCGAGGCCGAGGTCGAGCTGGTCCTCGACAACGGCGGAGGCACCGACGACCTGCCGATGAGCGAGATCTCGATCCTGCGCCGCCTCGATCGCTCGGGGGAGGGCGAGTACCGGCTCAACGGGGCGCGCTGCCGCCTTGTCGACGTGATCGAGGTGCTCAGCGACACCGGCCTGGGCAAGGAGATGCACTCGGTCATCTCGCAGGGCCGGGTCGAGTCGATCGTGACCAGCAAGCCGCGCGACCGCCGGCTGCTCATCGAGGAGGCGGCCGGGCTCGGCAAGCACCGCAAGCGCCGGCGCCGGGCGCAGCTCAAGCTCGAGCGCACCCAGGACAACCTCGATCGCGCGCTCGACGTCGAGCGCGAGGCGCGCACGCGGCTGCGGCCGCTGAAGCGCCAGGCCGAGGCGGCCGAGCTGCACGAGCGCCTGGAGCGCCAGACGCTCGAGGCGCGTTGGGAGCTCACGCGCGACGCCGTCCGGGCGCGCCGGGCGGCGCTGGCCGACGCGGAGCGCCTGGCGGGGGAGGCCCGCGCGGCGCGCGAGGAGGCGCAGTCGGCTCTCGCTGCGGTCGCCGCCCGTCGCGAGCAGGCCGAGGCCGCGCTGGCGGCGCGGACCGAGGAGCGCGAGGCGCTGGCGGCGCGGGTCTTCGCCGCGCGTTCGGCGCGCGACCGGGTCGAGTCGCGGCTGGAGCGCGTGGGCGAGGCGGCGAGCGGGCTGGGCGAGCGCCTGGAGCGCCGCCGCGCGCAGCTCGCGGCGCTGGCCGCCGAGGCGGCGGCTGACGAGCCCGACGAGGCGGGGCGCGAGCGCCTCGAGCAGCTCGAGGCCGAGCTCGAGCGCCTGCAGCGCGACGAGGAGGCCGAGCTCGAGCGCGAGCTGGCGTCGCTGGAGAGCGCGCGCGCCGAGGCCGAGAGGCGCGTGGCGCAGCTGGCCGGCGACGTCGCGGCGCGCCGCGCCGCGCTGGCCGAGGCGGACACGGCGGCCGACGCCGCGCGCCGTTCGCGCACCGAGGCCGAGCGCGCGGTCGAGGCCGCCCGCCGCGAGGCCGCCCGGGTCGGCGCCGAGCTCGCCGCGGCCAACCAGTTCCTGCGCACGCACGCCGGCGCCCCGGGCGGCGCCCGCGCGCTGGCCGGCGAGCTCGAGGTCGACGAGGGCTACGAGCTCGCCCTGGCCGCGGCGCTCGACGGACGCCTCGGCGCGGCGCTCGTCGACGACCTCGGCGCGGGCGAGCGGGTCCTCCAGCGCACAGGCGCAGATGGTGGCCGCGCGGTCGTGCTCGAAGGTGCAGCCGGAGCAGCATCGGCCGGCGCGGCCGACGTGGCGCCGCCCATCCCCGGCGCCACGCGCCTGGCCGAACTCGTCCGCGGCCCGGCGGGCGCGGTCGCGCTGCTCGCCGACGCGTGGGTCGTCGACGATCTCGCCGCGCTTCCCCCCGGCTTCGCCGGCGTCGCGGTGACCCGCGGCGGGCGGGCGTGGTCGGCGCCCCAGCGCGAGCTCAGGCAGGTCGCCGCGGGCGGCGCCGAGCGCGTCCTCGCCGAGCGCAACCGGCGCGACCGGCTGATCGCCGAGTCGGAGCGCGCCGTGCAGGCGGAGCAGGCCGCGATCGGCGCAGCCGAGCAGGCGGGCCGCGCCGTCGTCGCCGCCGACTCCGGGCGCGACGAGGCGGAGCGCGCGCTGCGCGAGGCCGACCGCGCGCGGTCGGCGGCCGCCGAGGAGCTGCGCCAGGCCGCCTGGCTGATCGAGCAGCGCCGCCGCGCGCCCCATGAGGGGCCGGGCGCCGTGCGCCGCGCGCAGGTCGAGGGCGAGCTCGCCGCCGAGCGGCGCACCGCCGAGCGCGCCGCGCGCGCGCGCGCCGAGCGGGCGCGGCGCGCCGACGTGCTGCAGCGCCAGGTCGTCGCCGAGGAGGCCCTCGTGCCCGCCGCCGGACGTCTCGCCGAGGCGCTCGGGCGCGCGACCGCGGCGATCGCCGCCCGCGTCGAGGCGCTCGAGGCCGAGCTGACCGCGGACCGCGCCCAGGGCGACGCGCTCGCCGCACAGCTGCGTGCCTGCGCGCGCGAGGAGGCCGACCTGCAGACGCTCCTGCGCGAGCGCGGCGACGCGGTGACCGCCGCCGAGGTCCGCGCCCAGCAGGCACGCGACGCCGCCGCCGAGGCCGGCGAGGACCTCGCCGAGCTCGCCGAGCGGCTGGGTCTCGAGGCGGCGCCCGCGGCCGAGCCGCTCGCCGACGAGGCGGCCGAGCAGCTGCGCGCGCGCATCGAGCGCCTGCGCCGTCGCCGCGAGCAGCTCGGCCCGGTCAACCCGCTTGCCCAGGACGAGTACGCCGAGGCCCTGGCCCACGTCGAGGAGCTCGAACGCCAGCGCGAGGACCTCGAGACCGCGATGCGCGAGCTGCGCGCGCTCATCCGCGACACCGACCGCCAGATCCGCGAGACCTTCGAGGCCACGTTCACCGCCGCGGCCAAGAACTTCGAGGAGCTCGCCGAGCACGTCTTCCCGGGCGGGCGCGGGCGGCTGCGGCTCGTGCGCGAGGACGCGGGACCGCGCCCCGTGCTCGGCGCCGCCGACCCGCCCGACGGCGAGGCCGAGGTCGAGGCCGACGAGGGCCCGACCGACGAGGAGGATCTCATGGGGGTCGAGATCGAGATCACCCCCGCGGGCAAGTCGACCAAGCGCCTGACCCTGCTCTCGGGCGGCGAGAAGTCGATGACGGCGATCGCGTTCCTGTTCGCCGTCTTCCTCGCGCGGCCGTGCCCGTTCTACATCCTCGACGAGGTCGAGGCCGCCCTCGACGATCTCAACATCGATCGCTTCCTGACCCTGCTGCGCCGCTACGCGGAGCGCGCGCAGTTCATCGTCGTGACCCACCAGAAGCGCACGATGGATGCGGCCGACGCGCTCTACGGCGTGTCCATGGGCGATGACGGCGTCTCCAAGGTGGTGTCCCGGCGGCTCCCGAGCGCGGCGTCAGAAGCCGCGTGAAATCGGGTCCGTTATCGCCACCGATATCGTTTGTACGAGAACGTTTCCCATTGCGGCCCGGGGGCTCTAGCCTCCAGGGGATGGGGAAGCGCTCGCGCCGGCGGGGCGAGCCCGAAGAGGCCGTCCCAGCGTCACCTGATGGCGATACACCGGAGTCCGACGGCGCCACGGTCGTGGCCGCCGAGCGCGGCGGCGCGCCGCAGGGCGACGTACGACTACGCCAGGCCATGGACTTCGTCGAGGAGGCCGACATGCTCCTCGCGCTGTTCCGCTGGACCGTGCTCACAGGCGACCTGCCGCGGCCGGAGGACTGGCTGCCGCGCGAGGACTGGCCCCACCCCGACGCGGTCGGCAACGTCTTCGGCAACTGGAACAAGTTCCTCGAGTACGCGGGCATCAAGGACGCGCCGCCCGTGCTGCGCAAGCGCGCGCTCGACGAGCGCGAGACGCGGCTCGAGGGCCGCGCCCGGCAGCTCGAGCGCGAGGAGAAGCGCGCCGCCGACCTGCGCCGCCAGCTCGAGGTCGCCCGCCGCAAGCGCGACGAGGCGGACGCGCTCCGCGACGAGCAGGCGCGGCGCGTGGGCGAGCTCGAGCGCCGCATGGCGGCGGCCGAGCGGCGCGCGGACGAGGCCGAGCAGCGCGTCGCCGAGCGCCGCGCGACGGCCGAGCGCTCGGCCGCCGAGCAGGCCCCCGAGGAGCTCTCCGACGAGTGGCTGCGCGCCCACGAGGCCGCGCTCGCCGAGCTCGAGCAGGTCCGCGCCCACCGCGACCTGCTCCTACGCGACAACGACGCGCTCGAGGTCGAGGCCGAGCGCCAGCGCCAAGCGATCGCGGAGCTGTCGGCCGCGCTGGGCGGCACGGCGAGCGACGAGGCCGTGCCGGCCCCTGACGCGGCCGACGAGGAGCCGGCGTCGGTGCTCGAGGCGGTGCGCATCGCGCGCGAGACGCTCCCGCACCTGATCTTCTGCGACTCCGCCGAGGAGTCCGCGGCCGACTCGCCGTTCCGCCGGCCGCAGGAGATCATCGACGCGCTGCGCAAGCTCGATCGCCTCGGCGAGCTCTACGCCGACCCCGACGGCTTCGGGGCGTCGCTCCTGCAGGCGGCGCAGGAGCTCGGACTGAACTGGCGGACCGGCGTCTCCGAGCTTGCCCGCAACCGCTGGCCCAACGCGTACACGATCAGCTACGACGGCGCCGGCCTGGAGCTCGGCCCCCACGTGGCGATCGGCTCGGGCTCCGGCGCGGGGTTCGTCGCGCGCATCTACCTGCACGTCGCCGACGGCTCGGGCCCGGTCCCGCGCGGCCTCTACGTCGGCCACGTCGGGCGCCACCTGCCCGACACGACGACGTAGGAACGTCGGCGGCTCGGCGGGATCTCCGCGCGGCGCTGCCAGTCACGAAGAGATCCACTACGGATCCGTTCTCGCCACACGTGTCAAGAATTGCACGACTGTCATGCGCTTCTTGACGCATGCGGAGAGCGGGGCGGCCCGCGCTCTCAGCCCCGCCTCGCTCGGTGCCATCCGACGCGGCCGCGACCCGCAGCCGCGCCCCGCGCGGAGCGAACCGGCGCCGCTCAGAACCGCCCGACGCTGATCCGGACGCGCCCGGCACGCGACCAGGCGACGATCGCCCAGTGCCCGGCCGCACGGATGTCGCGGTTGGTGGAGTTGAAGTGGAAGGGCTCGGGCGGCGGGCCGACCGGCGCCGGCGTTGTCCGGAAGCTCCCGTCGGGTCCGGCGAGCGCGGCGCCCCAGCCGCGGTGGCCGGCCCACACGGCCAGCGCCCGCCCGCCGGCGAGCCCGAGCGCGACCGGCTCGGTGGCGGGCGCCCGCGAGAGCGTCTGCAGGGCGCCCGGCTCGCCGGCGGCGCCGAAGGCGACCGCCCGCACCGGCGCCTCGGGCGAGAAGGCCGCCGGCGCGTCCTTGAGCTCGAAGACGACGACGGCGCGCGTGCCGGCGTAGGCGCCCGTCGGCGCGAACGCGCGGCCGGGGTGCGCGAGCGTCGGCCCGGTCAGGGCGCCGAGCGTGCCGTCGGGGGCGAGCGCGGACAGCGCGGGCGCGCCGAAGCAGCCTGCATCGCCGCAGCGCTCGCTTCGCGCCACCGCGACGATGGCCCGGCCGCCGGCCCCGACCGCGACGCGCGGGTCGGCGAGAAGGCCGCCGGCGGGGATCTCGACGGGCGTCGTGAACCGCCCGCCGTGCCGGCGCGTGCTGACGACGACCGCGCGCGCGGTCTCGTTCGGGGACCCGGACTCGCGCCGGAACGCGAGCACCGCACGGCCTGCGCCGTCGACGGCGAGGGCGGCGGTCGGTCGCGCGTCGATGCCGAAGTAGCCGAGGCCGAGATCCTGCGGCGCGCCGAGCGCACGGCCGTCCGCGTCCAGCGAGAGCGCGCGCACGCTATAGGGAAGGGCGGATCCGCGGCGCGGGTACTGCCGCTCGGCCACGACCCAACCGCCGCGGGGGTCCGCCGCCACCTGCAAGCCGTTGATCGGCGAACCGGTTGCGGCGGCGACGCGACGCACGACGAACGGCCGCCCGGCGCGCGAGCGCACGGCGGCGCGGATCGCGCCCGCGCGGTCCTCCCACGCCACGAGTGCCGCGCCGCCCGGCGCGGTCGCCACCGACCAGTCCGTCGCGCGCGATCCCACGATGACCTCCGGAGTCGTGAAGCGCCCGCGAGCGTCACCGGTGCTCACGACGAGCCCCCGGGGCTGCGTCATCCACGCGACGGCGCTCGTGCCGTCGGCGGCGACCCCGGCGCGCGGGACCGGTTCGCCCCCCGAGCGCGGGTTCAGCCCGGTGTCGAACCCCGCCGGGCGCGTCCACGCCGCCGCGCGCGCGCCGGCGGGGGCGGCGAGGGCGAGCAGCGCGAGCGCGACCAGGGGGAGGCGACGGGTCATCTCACCGGTTGCAACGGCGACGGCGCGCGAGGGTTGCGAAGCGCTAGGACCGCGCCGCCAGCACCTCGTCCGCCGCGCGCTCGCCCGAGCGGACTGCGCCGTCCATGTAGCCGTTCCAGTAGGTCGCGGTCTCCGTGCCCGCGAAGTGGAGGCGACCGACCGCCGCGCGCAGCGCCGGACCGAGCGTGCGCAGCCGGCGGGTGCCGAAGTGGCCGACGGGGCAGCCGCGGGTCCACGGCTCGGCGGTCCAGTCCATCTCGAAGAAGTCGGTCGGCTGGGCGGCCTGGTCGCCGAAGTAGGTCACGAGGTTGGCGGCGAAGGCGTCGCGGTGCGCGGCGAGGTCGCCGGGCTTCGCCGCCCGCGCCTCGCGCCCGCCGACGAAGGCGAGCACGATCCCGGGCGCCCCGCCCGGAGGCGTGTTGTCGAACGTCGTGTTCGCCGGCCCCATGTCCGAGACCGCCTGCCCGCTGAGCCCCGCGTCGCGCCAGAACGGGCGGTCGTAGACCGCCTCGTACTTGAGCAGCGCGCCGGGCACCGCCGCCCGCAGGACCGCGCGCTTGACCGCCGGCAGGGCGGGGGAGAAGGCGATCCGCGCGGCCAGCACGGGCGGGACGGCGACGACCGCCCGGCGCGCGCGCACCTCGACGCCGCGCGCCACCACGCGCACGCCGCCGCGGACGCGCTCGATGCGCGCGACCGGTGCGCTGAGCACGACGCGGGACCCGAGCCGACGGGCGACCTCGATCGCGATGCGCTGCGAGCCCCCGACGAAGCGCGAGTCCTGCGCGCCGCCGGGCGTCGTGAGCAGCCGGACGATCGAGCCCGGCTCGCGCTCGTCGCCCGCCGCCGCGACGTAGAAGAGCGCGTAGAGCAGCGAGACCTCCTCGGGCTCGGTGCCCCACAGTGCGCGCGTCGCTGCCGTGAGGATCGCCCGCGCGCCGGGCCGCGACAGCTCCGCGTCGGCCCACGCGCCGAAGCTCCGCCGGTCCCACTCCGCCGCGCGCCGGGCCCGCCACGGCGCCGCCACCGGCACGGCCGCCGCCATCGGGTCGAGCTTGAGCAGCGCGAAGGTCAGCTCCTGGAAGTCGGGGTCGTCGGACAGCCCGGGCGTGGCCTTGTACGTCGAGCGCCGGCCGCCGACGAAGAGCACGTTGTCGCCCTCGTTGTAGGTCTTGAACGTCCCGACGCCCATCGCCCTCGCCAGCGCGAGCAGGCGGTCCTGGGTCGGGCCGACGAACTGCCCGCCGACCTCGGCGATCACGCCGCCGCCGAGGTCGTGGTTGAGCGTGCGCCCGCCCACGCGGTCGCGCGCCTCGAGCACGAGGACGTCGCGCCCGGCGCGGACGAGCCGGCGGGCGGCGGTCAGCCCGGCCAGCCCGGCGCCGATCACCGCGACGTCGGTCCGCACGGTGCGAGCGGCGCGCGCCGGCGCCGGCAGCCACAACGCCGCGCCCGTCGCGGCGGCGGTGCCGAGCAGCTCGCGCCGCGTGGTCGTCCTCACAAGACCTTCTCCGCCCAGTAGTCGGCGAACGGGTTGTCGTTGTAGGGCGCGACCGGCCGGTAGCCCGTCGACTCGTAGAGCGCCCGCGCGTGCGGCTGGCGCGGGCCCGTGTCCAGGCGGACGCTGGCGTAGCCCAGCGACCGCGCCGCATCCTCCAGGGCGCCGAGCAGGACGCGGGCCAGCCCGCGCGAGCGCGCCTCCGGCACGACGTACATCCGCTTGATCTCGCCGACGCCGTCGCTCAGGCGCTTGACGCCCCCGCCGGCCACCGGCCGGCCGTCCTCGTAGATGACCAGGAAGGTCCCGCCGGGCGGGCTCATCTGCTCGGCCGTCGCCGTCGGCGCGCCTGGCACGTCGAGCCGCGAGCCGTACACGGTCAGTCCCTCGGCGACCATCGCCTCGACGAGGTCTGAGGCCGGCGGCTCGCCGGCGGGCACGGTCCGGGTCTCCAACGGCACGCGGATATCGTGACCGACCGCCATGGCACGCGACTGGGGCGAGCTGTTCATCACCGGCGACGGCGCGGCCGCGCGCCTGCACGAGGCCGAGGAGCAGCCCGAGCGCCGCCACGGGTTCTTCCGCCGCCTGCGCGAGAACATGTCCAAGACGCGCGTCGCGCTGCAGGCCGAGGTCCAGGCGACGCTGTTCGAGGGCGACCTCGACGAGGAGACGTGGGAGCGCCTGGAGGAGGCGCTGATCATGGCCGACGTCGGCGCGCCCACGACGGCCAAGGTCGTCGCGCAGCTCGAGCAGGAGGCGCAGGAGGGCGGCCTGTCGGGCGGTGAGCAGCTGACGCGCCGGCTGACCGAGCTGCTGGCCGAGATCGCGCGCACGGGCGAGGACAAGATCGATCTGCGCCACGAGCCGACGGTGATCCTGACGGTCGGGGTCAACGGGACGGGCAAGACGACGACGATCGGCAAGCTCGCCTGGCACCTCAACAACGAGCTCGGCAAGCGGGTCGTCCTCGGCGCGGCCGACACGTACCGCGCCGCGGCCACCGAGCAGCTCGAGCAGTGGGCGCAGCGCGCGGGCGTCGAGATCGTCACCGGCCGCCACGGCTCGGACCCCGGCGCGGTCGCCTACGACGCGATCGCGCAGGGCCGCTCGCGCGGGGCCGACGTCGTCATCGTCGACACCGCCGGGCGCCTGCACACGCAGGACGACCTGATGGCCGAGCTCTCCAAGGTCCGCCGCGTGATCGCCAAGCAGCTGCCCGACGCCCCGCACGAGACGCTGCTCACCGTCGACGCCACGACCGGCCAGAACGGCCTGCGCCAGGCCAAGCTCTTCTCCGAGGCCGTCGACGTCGACGGCATCGTGCTGACCAAGCTCGACGGGACGGCCAAGGGCGGGATCGCGCTGGCCATCGCGAGCGAGCTGAAGATCCCCGTGAAGCTCATCGGGATCGGCGAGGCGCTCGAGGACCTGCGCCCGTTCGACCCCGACGACTTCGCCCGCGCGCTCCTTACCTGAGCTCGGCGAGGTAGCGGCGCAGCAGCGGGTCGAGGACGACCCAGCCGCCGCGCCGGCCGGTGTGGTCGACGATGCCCGCGTCGCGCAGCCCGCGCAGCGCGCGGCGGGCGTTCTGCGGCGCGATGCCCTCGTACAGGCGCGCGCCGGTGGCCACGCGCTGGGCCAGCCGCTGCGCGTAGCGGCTGATCGACCGGATGCGCTCCAGCGTCTGCTCGTGCTTGAGCCGGTCGGCGCGCATCGCGACGCCGAGCGCCGCCGCGACGATCGCGCCGTCGAGGCGCCGGCGCAGCTCGGCGCGCGCGATGAGATGCGCCTGCTGGGCGAGCAGCATCGTCGCCCGCGGGTGGCCCTCGCCGAGCTCGACGAGCCGCTCGAGCGCCGAGTCCTCGATCGTGCAGCCGTCGAGCGCCAGCCGCGCGCGGATGCCGGCCCGCCACTCGGCGGCGGGGATCGGGTGCAGCTCGTGGAAGGCGCCGAACTGGCTCAGCGCGCGCTCGCCGGGCGCGAAGAGGTCGCGCATCAGGTGCTCCATCGACCCGGCGAAGAGCACGCTGACGTGCGGCGAGCGCTGCAGGATCGCGCGCAGCTGCCGCGTCGCCACGCCGGGCTTGCCGAACAGCCCGCCCGCGATCTCCTGGAACTCGTCGAGAAAGAGGACCAGCCGCCGGTCGTCGGCGGCGGCGATGCGCTCGAGCAGCTCGAGCGCGGTGCGCAGGGCACGCGCGGGATCGGCCTGCGCGAGATGCGGCGTGATCGTGATCTCGAGGTCCTCGCCGAGGTCCGCGCGGGCGCGGTACGTGGCGGCGACGCTCAGCGCCTCGCGCAGGCGGCCGGGCACGGTGCCCGCGGCGTGGATCGCCCGGGCGAGGACGGGGCGGTTGGCGAGCGCCTGGACGGTGAGCGCCTCGGCGAGGTCGGCGGCGTCGGCCATGTGGAAGAGGTCGACCGCCGCCGTGTAGCAGCCGGCCGCGGCGCAGGCGGCCAGCGCGGCGTCGCAGACGCTCGTCTTGCCCGTGCGCCGCGGCCCGGCGACGACGATGTGTCCGCCGCCGGCGAGCGCCTGCGCGATCTCGTCGACATCGTCCGCCCGGCCGATCATCGTGTCGGGCGCGACGGGCAGATCGGTCGGGAAGAGCTCGGCGCTTCCCCAGCGCTTATCACTCATCGCGGCATATGATATGCCGCATGGCAGCAGAAGGTCGCTGGCGCTGTAGAGTCCGCTTCACACTGACATGGACGCCTGGGTGTGGTGGATCGTCATCGCCTGCGTCCTCGCCGTGGGCGAGGTCATCAATACCTCGTTCTTCCTCGCTCCCTTCGCCGTCGGCGCCGCGATCGCGGCGCTGGCCGCCGCGATCGGCCTGGCCACCGGCGGCTCGCTCGCCGTCTTCCTCGCCGGCTCGCTGACCCTCCTGCTCTTCGTGCGCCCGGTCGCCCGCCGCCACCTGACCATGCCCCCGCAGCTGCGTACGGGCACGGCGGCGCTCGTCGGGCGCACGGCGATCGTCGTCGAGCGGATCGCCAACGACGAGGGGGTCGGCTGCGCGAAGATCGACGGCGAGGTGTGGACCGCGCGGGCCTTCGACGACGACCGCGTCATCGAGGCCGGCGAGCGCGTCAACGTCATTGCCATCCGCGGCGCGACCGCGCTCGTGGACTAGGAAAGGAACCCCCCGAGATGGCTGCCCTCATCGTCTTCGGCGTCTTGGCGCTCTTCCTGCTGTTCGTCGCGGCGAAGACCGTCCGGATCATCCCCCAGGCCCGGGCCGGCGTGGTCGAGCGCCTCGGTCGCTACAACCGCACGCTGAATCCGGGGCTGACGATCGTCGTGCCGTTCGTCGACCGCGTGAAGCCGCTGATCGACCTGCGCGAGCAGGTGGTCAGCTTCCAGCCCCAGCCCGTCATCACCGAGGACAACGTCACCGCCCACATCGACACCGTCCTGTACTTCACGATCACGGATGCCAAGTCAGCGACCTACGAGGTGGCCACACCCCTTCAGGCGATCGAGCAGCTCACCGTCACCACGCTGCGCAACGTCGTCGGCGACCTCACGCTCGAGCAGACGCTGACCAGCCGCGACGAGGTCAACACGCGCCTGCGCGTCGTGCTCGACGAGGCGACCGGCAAGTGGGGCATCCGCATCAACCGGGTCGAGATCAAGGCCGTGGAGCCGCCCGCCACGATCCAGGAGGCGATGGAGAAGCAGATGCGCGCCGAGCGCGATCGCCGCGCGGCGATCCTCACCGCCGAGGGCGTCAAGCAGTCGCAGATCCTCACCGCCGAGGGCGAGAAGGCGGCGGCCGTGCTCAAGGCCGAGGGCGCCAAGCAGGCGGCGATCCTGCGCGCCGAGGGCGAGGCCAAGGCGATCGACACCGTCTTCACGGCGATCCACGAGGGCCGGCCCGATGCCGAGCTTCTCCAGTACCAGTACCTGCGCATGCTTCCGCAGCTCGCGCAGGGCGACGCCAACAAGATCTTCGTCATCCCATCGGAGTTCACGACCGCGATCAACAACGTGGCCGCGCGGCTGGGCGGCGGCACGTCCGAGCCGGGCCCGCGCCCGTGACGCCGCTCGTCGCCGAGGAGATCGAGGCCTACAGCGAGGCGCACACCACCCCGGCCCCCGAGCACCTGCAGGCGCTCGCCGACGAGACGCGCGCCTCGCTGGAGTGCCCGCAGATGCTCACCGGGCCGGTGGAGGGGCGGCTGCTGGAGACGCTCGTCTGGATCTCGCGTCCGCAGCTGATCGTCGAGCTCGGCACCTACTCGGGCTACAGCGCGCAGTTCATGGCTCGCGCGCTGCCGCCCGGCGGGCGGCTCATCACCTGCGAGCTGAGCGCCGAGCGCGCCGAGTTCGCCCGCCGCCGGCTGGACGACCCGCGCGTCGAGATCCGCGAGGGACCTGCGCTCGAGACGCTGGCGGCGATCGACGAGCCGATCGACCTCGCGTTCATCGACGCCGACAAGCCGGGCTACCCGGACTACTACGAGGCGCTCGTGCCCAAGCTCTCGCCGCGCGGGCTGATCGTCGCCGACAACACGCTGCGCGGCGGGGGCGTGCTCGACGGCGACGTCATGCACGCGTTCAACGAGCGCGTCCTCAACGACCCGCGAACCGTCTGCGTGCTGCTCCCGGTACGCGACGGCGTCACGCTGATCCGCCTGGCCTAGCGGCCGCGGCCGCGAGTCCGATCGGTTCCGGACGCCGCATGCCTGCGCCTGGCGCCACGCGCCGGTGCTCGGACTCTTCCCCACCCGCCCAGACCTTCGCACGTCGCGCGGCCCCAGACTCGGCCTGCGACGCTCGGGCGACCGACCGGACTCACGACCGCGACCGCGGAGTGAGCGGCACGACGGCGCGGACGGTCGTGCCGGCGCCGGGCGGGCTGTCGACCCAGAGGCGGCCGTCGAGCGCGCCGACGCGGTCGGTCAGCCCGCGCAGGCCGGAGCCGGCGGCCGGGTCCGCGCCGCCGGCGCCGTCGTCGCGCACCTCGACGAACAGCGCATGCGGCTCGCCGCGCGCCGTGACCCACGCGCCGTTCGCGTCTGCGTACTTGGCGATGTTGGCCAGGCACTCGGCGACGACGAAGTAGGCGGTCGCCTCGACCGCGGCCGGCAGGCGCTCGCCGGGCGCCGCCTCGACGGTCACGGGGACCGTCGAGCGGCCCGCCAGGTCCTGCAGCGCCGCGCCCAGCCCGCGCTCGGTCAGGACCGCCGGGTGGATGCCGCGCGCCAGGTCGCGCAGCTCGGCCAGCGCGAGCTTGGACTCGTCGTGCGCCTCGGCGACGAGCGCGGCGACGTCGCCGCCGGCGCCGTCGAGGCGCGCCCGGGCCATGCCGAGCTTGAGGCTGAGCGCGACGAGCCGCTGCTGGGCGCCGTCGTGCAGGTCGCGCTCCAGGCGCCGGCGCTCGGCGTCGGCCGCCTCGACGATGCGCAGCTGCGTCGAGCGTGCCTCGGCCAGCTCCGGATCGACGCTCGACTCGAGCGCCATCCGCGCCCAGGCGGCGTGGGCGCGGGCCTTGAGGTCGATCGCGCGCAGCGTCGCCCACGCCGCGAGCAGCGGCGCGCGCACGCCCGCGACCGGCCGCCGGCGCCAGAGCGGCGAGAGGAGCAGGGCGAGCACGAGCGCGACCAGCAGCAGCGCGATGTCGCCGAGCACGAGCACCGTCCAGACGATCCCGACCGGTAGCTGCACGAGCAGGTAGGCGAGGTCCTTGTAGGTCTGCGCGTCGGCGAGGCGCGCCTGGATGGCGGGCCAGCGGCCCTCGCGGTCGGGCGCGCGGTAGCGCCCGGGGATGTCGACGCCGAGCAGCCGCCGGATGAGCCCGCGCTCGAGCTGGGCCATCGGCCGGATCAGGTAGAGCGTGCCGGCGAGGATCGGGAAGCCGAGGAGCGTCACCGCCAGTCCGACGGCGCCGGCCAGCGCGGTGATGAGGACGGCGAACCACACCGCGCCCAGCGGGAAGGTGAGCAGGAGGTAGAGCGCCCGCTTCAGCGTGGCCACCCTCGGGACGCTAGGGCGCGGCCGCCGTCGGGGCGGTACGGGTGTCCCTACTCTTGAAGAGACGTGTTCGACGCCCTCTCAGAGCGCCTCCAGCAGACCCTCGCCGACGTGCGCTCGCACGGCACGCTGACCGAGGACGACATCAACAAGGCCATGCGCGAGATCCGCCTCGCGCTGCTCGAGGCCGACGTCAACTTCCGCGTCGTCAAGGACTTCACCTCGCGGGTGAAGGAGCGCGCGCTCGGCGCCGACGTCGTCGGCCAGCTCAACCCCGGCCAGCAGGTCGTCAAGATCGTCCACGAGGAGCTCGCCGGGCTGATGGGCGGCGCCGGCGCGCAGCTCGCGTTCGCGCCGCGCCCGCCGACGGTGATCGTCATGGCGGGTCTCCAGGGCTCGGGCAAGACGACGGCGACCGCCAAGCTCGCCCGCTTCCTCAAGAACGAGCACGGGTCGTCGGTGGCGCTCGCCGCCTGCGACGTGTACCGCCCCGCCGCGGTCGATCAGCTCGTCAAGGTCGGCGGCCAGGTGGGCGTCGACGTCTACGAGCAGGGCACCGACCGCGACCCGGTCGACATCGCCGGCTGGGCGCTCGACCGCGCCAAGCAGGACGGCAAGGACGTGCTCATCGTCGACACGTCGGGCCGCCTGCACATCGACGAGAAGCTCATGGAGGAGCTCGTGCGCATCCGCAAGGTCGTGCGCCCGACCGACATCCTGCTCGTCGTCGACGCGATGACCGGCCAGGACGCCGTCAACGTCGCCGAGCAGTTCGCCGAGGCGGTCCAGTTCGACGGCGTCGTGATGACCAAGCTCGACGGCGACGCGCGCGGCGGCGCCGCGCTGAGCGTCAAGCAGGTCACCGGCAAGCCGATCCTCTTCGCCTCCACGGGCGAGAAGCTCGACCAGTTCGAGCGTTTCCACCCCGACCGGATGGCCCAGCGGATCCTCGGCATGGGCGACGTGATGTCGCTCATCGAGAAGGCCGAGCGCCAGTTCGACGAGGACGAGGCCGCGAAGCTCGAGAAGCAGCTGCGCAAGGGCGAGTTCACGCTCGAGGACTTCCTCAAGCAGCTCAAGATGGTGCGGCGGATGGGGCCGCTGAGCAACCTGCTGGGCATGATGCCCGGCTTCGCCGGCCAGGAGCTCAAGGGCGTCAAGGTCGACGAGCGCGAGATCGACCGCGTCGAGGCGATCATCCTGTCGATGACGCCCGAGGAGCGCCGCCACCCCGAGCTCATCAAGGGCTCGCGGCGGGTCCGGATCGCCAAGGGGTCGGGTACCAACGTCCAGGCGGTCAACCACCTCGTCAAGCAGTTCGCCCAGATGCGCAAGCTGATGCAGCAGATCGGCAAGGGGCGGATGCCGGACCTCGGGGCCCTCATGAGGCCACGCTAGTGGGCCCGGGGGGGACGGGGTCCCCGGCAGAGGGCGGAGCGGGCCGTCGGGCCGCAGCTGCCGGGGTCGGACGCTAAGCTGGCGCGTCGCTCATGTCCGTACGCCTTCGCCTCACCCGCATCGGCGGTCGCAAGGACCCCGTCTGGCGCGTCGTCGTCGCCGATCAGCGCTCCCCGCGCGACGGGCGCGTGATCGAGACGGTCGGCCACTACAACGCCCAGACCGAGCCGTCGACGATCGTCCTCGACGAAGAGCGCATCCGCGCGTGGCTGCAGCGCGGCGCCCAGCCGACGGACACCGTGCGCAAGCTGCTCAAGACGCAGAACATCTCCGCGTAGGGCGCGCGTGCGCGAGCTGCTCGAGGAGCTGGCGCGGCGCCTCGTGGACCGACCCGAGGACGTCTCGGTCGAGCAGTTCACCGAGGACGACGGGACGGTCGTGCTGGAGCTGTCGGTCGCCGAGGACGACTACGGCAAGGTCATCGGGCGGGGCGGGCGGACGGCCAACGCGCTGCGCACGGTGGTCAAGGCGGCGGCGGTGCGCGAGAACAAGCGTGTCCTCGTCGACATCGTCGAGTAGCGGTGCCGCCGCGACGCTGGTCGCCGGTCGGGTGGGTCGCGCGCACGGCCTCGACGGGTCGTTCCGCGTCGTCGAGCCGCGGCCGCAGCTGCTCTGGCTCGGCGCGCGCGTGACGGTCGCCGGGGCCGAGCGCGAGATCGTCCGCCGCGCGGGCACCGACGCGGCCCCGATCCTCCGCCTCGACGGCGTGAGCGGGCGCGATCAGCTCGAGCCCCTGCGCGGCCAGGCGCTGCTCGTCCCGCGCTCGGCCGCCCCCGCGCTCGACGAGGACGAGTACTGGGCCGAGGATCTCGAGGGCTGCGCGGTGCGCGACGGCGAGGTCGCGGTCGGCGTGGTCGAGCGGCTGCTCGCCTACCCGTCGTGCGACCTGCTCGAGGTCCGCCGCGGCGACGATCTGCTGCTCGTCCCGCTCGTGCGCGACGCCGTGCGCTCGGTCGACGTCGCGGCGCGCGTGATCGACATCGACCTCGCGTTCCTGGGCGAGGAGTAGTGGGACGGGCCCACTGATGGACCTCGACGTCTTCACGCTGTTCCCGCCGTGGTTCGACTGGTTCCGCGGGCAGCGCCACGTCGCCAACGTGCTCGCCTCCGGCACGACCCTCGACTGCGTCAACCCGCGCGACTACACGATCCTCTCGGGCCGCCAGGTCGACGACACGCCGTTCGGCGGCGGCGCGGGGATGGTCCTGCGCGTCGACGTGATGGACGCCGCGCTGTCGGGCTACTACGGCAAGGACTCCCTGCAGGTGCGCGAGGAGCGCCGGATCGTCGCGCTCATCCCCGGCGGGCGGATGCTCGACGAGGGCTACGTCAACGAGCTGGCCGCCGAGCCGGCGCTGACGCTGCTGTGCGGGCGCTACGAGGGCTTCGACGAGCGCATCGTCCAGCACCTGGCGACCGACACCCTCTCGGTCGGGCGCTACGTGCTCTCCGGGGGCGAGCTCGCGGCGATGGTCGTCCTCGACGCGGTGCTGCGCAAGCTGCCGGGCGCGCTCGGCCACGAGGAGTCGGCCGAGGAGGAGTCCTTCTCGGCGGCGCTCGGCGGCAACCCGGAGTACCCGCACTACACGCGGCCCGCCGAGTACCGCGGCTGGAAGGTCCCGGAGGTCCTGCTCTCGGGCCACCACGCGCAGGTCCGCCAATGGCGGCGGGACCGCTCGCAGGAACGGGGTTCGGGCGAGGGCCCGTTGCTACCATAGGCCGCCGCGCGCCCCCGGCGCGGCCCTCTCTCATGAGCTCGGTCATCGAAAGCCTCGAGCGCGCCCAGCTGCGCCGCGTGCCCCGGTTCCAGGCGGGCGATCGCGTGCGCGTCCACTTCCAGGTCATCGAGGGCACGCGCCGGCGCACCCAGGTCTTCGAGGGCGTCGTCATCAAGCGCCAGGGCCACGGCGTGCGCGAGACCTTCACGGTGCGCAAGCAGTCGTTCGGCGTGGGGGTGGAGCGGACGTTCCCGCTGCATTCGCCGAAGATCGAGAAGATCGACGTGGCCGCCCGCGGCGACGTGCGGCGCGCGAAGCTCTACTACCTGCGCGAGCGCGTCGGCAAGCGCGCCCGGGTGCGCGAGCGCCGCTACACCGGTCCCGAGGTGGCCGTGCAGGCGGGCCTGCTGCACGATCCGTCGGCGCAGCTGGAGGCCGAGGCCGCCGCCGAGAGCGAGGCCGTCGACGCCGAGGGCGTCACCGCCGAGGAGGTCGTCAGCGCCGAGGGCGGCGCCGACACCGCGGCCGAGCCGGAGGGGCCGGGCGCCGAGGAGAAGGCCGAGGCCGCCGCGCCCGCGCCTGCTGAAGAGGCGTGAAGACCAAGGAGAAGTCGGGGGCCAACCAGCTCATCGAGCTGGTGGTCATCATCGCCGTGGCGATCGGGCTCGCCCTCGGCATCCAGGCCTTCCTGGTCAAGCCCTACCGGATCCCGAGCGAGTCGATGGAGCCGACGCTCGACGTCGGCCAACGCGTCCTGGTCAACCGCATCGGCGGGCGCTTCTCGGACCCGTCGATCGGCGACGTCGTCGTCTTCCATCCGCCCGCCGGCGCCGACACCAACCAGTGCGGCGCCCCCAAGCCGACCGACCAGGCCTGCGCCCTGCCGGTTCCGCGGCGCTCGAAGGTCAACTTCATCAAGCGCGTGGTCGCCGGGCCGGGCGACCACATCCGGATCCTCAACGGGCACGTCATCCGCAACGGCAAGCCCGAGAAGGACGGCTACATCCGCCCCTGCGCGCCCGGCGACGACTGCACGCTGCAGCGCGAGATCACGATCCCCAAGGGGATGTGGTTCATGATGGGCGACAACCGCGGCGCGTCCGACGACTCGCGCTTCTGGGGGCCGGTGCCCAAGAAGTGGATCATCGGCGGCGCGTTCGCGACCTACTGGCCGCCGAAGCGGATCGGCCTCCTTTAGAGGCTGCCTCAGAACCCCCTGCGCACGTCTGGCGGCGCCGGCATCCCGCCAGCCTGCGTCCTCGCCGGTTCACGTGGCTGGGCCACGCATCACCGGCTGCGTCCTTGCCTGGCGGGCGCCGGCATCCACCAGCCGCACACACGGGGTTCTGAGGCAACCTCTTAGCCGGTCGTTGCGGTCCCGGGGGCGATTCCGCCGCCCGGCTGCGCCATCATCCGCGGCGTGATGGTCACGACCGGTCCGACCGAGGTTGCCGCCAAGCCCAAGCCCCGCCGCCGCTCGAGCGGCTCGAAGCTGTTCGCCCACGACCGCCGGCTGGGCGTCCGCTGGGTGGCGGGTGCGGACGAGGCGGGGCGCGGCTGCCTCGCCGGGCCGCTCGTGGCTGCGGCGGTGCTGTTCGACCTGGAGGCGATCACGCCGCGCGAGGTGCGCGCGCTGAGCGCCCTGAACGACTCCAAGCAGCACACGCCGGAGGCGCGCGCGGAGCTGTACCCGCGCGTGCTGCGGCTGGCCGCGAAGGTGCACGTCGTCTGCCGTTGCGCGCGCGGGATCGACGGGCGCGGCCTGCATCGCACGAACCTGGCCGCGCTGCGCGATGCGCTGCGC
The DNA here is from genome assembly GCA_005888335.1 of Actinomycetota bacterium. The sequence goes on along the minus strand of VAWY01000099.1, from coordinate 20,710 downwards.
GGCGTCGCGCGGCCGGGGGTGCTCTGCCTGAGCGACGGCTTCCCGCTCGGGGCGGAGTTCGAGTGGCCGCTGCGGGCGATCGTCGACGGGGACACCAAGAGCGCGTCGATCGCCGCCGCGTCGATCGTCGCCAAGGTCTCGCGCGACCGGTTCATGCACCGGGTCGCGGCCGAGCACCCCGGGTGGGGCTTCGACGAGCACGTCGGCTACTCGACGCCAGAGCACCGTGACGCGATCATGCGCCTCGGCGTCTCGCCGCTGCACCGGCGCTCGTTCCAGAGCCTGGCCTACCAGCAGCTCGAGCTGTAATCGGCGCGGGAACCGGGCTCGCCGCCGCGGTGTAGTGGCGGCATGAGAACGGTTGGCGTGGTGGTCGGCTTGACGGTGGTGGTGCTTGTGGGCGCCCCGGGGATCGCGGGGGCGAAGGAGATCTCGCAGGTGCTCGCGTGCGGCGCCGGCGGCTGCCGGGATGTCACCGCCCGCGTCCCGCACGACGAGTCGATGATGGAGGACGGGTTCGTCGCGACGGCGCCCTCGCATCGCTCGGCCTTCTACCGGCTGCGCTTCACCGTGGGCGCCGGGAGGGATCGCAACGTCGGCCGCTGGTACGCGGACTACGTTCCGAAGCGCGGCCTGCTGCGCACGGTCGACGAGTCCAACGGCGTCGAGCGCTGGACCCGGCTGGCCGGCACGGCGCGGCGGGTGTTTCGCCGTGCGGTGCGCGACCTCCGGCCGCTGGCGGCCGCGGCGATGCGAAGGCCTGCGCCGGCGGGCACGCGCGCCGAGGCGAGCGGAGAGGGCGCGCTCCCGCCGGAGGTGGTCGAGCCGCCGGCCGACGTGCGCGTCGGCCGAGGAGGCGGGCTGGACGCCCGGCCCATGGTCGCGCTCGGCCTGGGGCTGGCCGGGGCGGTCGGCTTCGTCGTCCGCCGGCGGAGACGGCGCTCCTAGGAACGCGACCGCCGCGGGCGGTGTACTGCCCTCGGTGGACGAGGACGGCGAGCTCGTGATGCGCGCCCGCAACGGGGATACCGCGGCCTACGAGCGGCTGGTCGAGCGCCACGCGGGCATCGCCTTCCGCACGGCATGCGTGCTCGCGGGCAGCGCCGCGGACGCCGAGGAGGCGACACAGGACGCGTTCGTCAAGGCGCACCGGGCGCTCGGCCGCTTTCGCCCGGGCGCGCCGTGGCGCCCGTGGCTGCTGCAGATCGTCGCCAACGAGGCGCGCAACCGGCGCCGGTCGGCGGGCCGGCGGGTGCGCCTCGAGCTGCGGGCGGCCGAGCAGGCGGTGGGGGCCGCCGGTGCGGCCGGATTGAGTCTGGCCGCGCCGTCGCCCGAGTCCGTGGTGCTGTTGGCCGAGCGCGACGCGGGACTCCGGCGCGCGCTGGGCACGCTGGCCGAGCGCGACCGCGAGGTCGTCTACCTGCGCTACTTCCTCGACCTGTCCGAGACCGAGATGTCCGCGGTCCTCGGCTGCCGTCCGGGGACCGTCAAGTCGCGCCTCTCGCGCGCCTTGCAGCGCCTACGGGCGGCCGTGGAGGAGCGCGATGGCTGAACGCTTCGACGTCCTCGAGTCGCGGCTGCGGGCGCTGGCCGCCGAGACCGAGTTCCCGCCGACGCCCGACGTCGCGGCGGCGGTGCGGTCGCGGATCGCTGTGGCGCCGGTGCCCCCGAAGCGGTTCCGCTTCGCCCGCCGCCCCTCGCGCCGCGCGCTCGCCGTCGCCATCGCCTGCGTCGTCGCTCTGCCCGCCGCCGCGATCGCCGCGGTTCCCGGCGCCCGGCACGCCGTCCTCGACTGGCTCGGGCTGCGCAGCGTGCGGGTGCGCACCGTGCCCGCGCTGCCCCCGGCGCCGCCCGGCCCGGGCTCGCGGCCGTCCGCGCGGCCCGGCGCCGACCTCGGCCGCCGCGCGACGCTCGCGCGCGCCCGCGCCCAGTTGCCCTTCTCCGTGCGCGTGCCGCGCGCGCTCGGTTCGCCGCCGCGCGTCTTCCTCGCCTCGTCGCCGCCGGGCGGCCGCGTCTCGCTGATCTACCGCGGCCCGCCACGCCTCCTCGTCACCGAGTTCCGCGGCTCGCACACGCGCACCTTCCTCGAGAAGACGGCCGGGCCCGGGACGACCGTCGAGCGCGTGCGCGTGTCGGGGGCGCCGGGGGCGTGGCTCGCCGGCCGGCCGCACGGCTTCATCTACGCCGACGCGCGCGGCGTGATCCGCGAGGAGTCCACGCGCGTCGCGGGCAACGTGCTGCTGTGGGAGCGCGGCGGCGTCGTCTTCCGGCTCGAGGGACGCGTGTCCAAGGCGGCTGCGCTGCGCATCGCGCGGTCGTTCCGCTAGTACCGGTGTTCGTAAGTACGTGCGGTCGCCCGGGTGTCGCCGGCGCCGGCTGACGCCGCACGGCGACCGGAAGTGTGCCGAGGCACATGATCCGGTCGTCGGGCGGCGTCAGGCGGTGATCGGCGGCGCCCGGAACCGTGCGTAATTGCGAATGCCGGTACTAGTGCTGCGTCAGGCAACGTTCGCCCCGTTCGGCGGGCGCTCGCCGCGCCTGGCGCCACCCGTCGATCCTCGATGTGGCTGGGCCACACCTTCGGATGACGGTCGACGCCAGCCACGACGATCGCTCCGCCGGCGACGGGGCGAACGTCACCTGACGCAGCACTAGCCGGCGGTCCTCCCTCCCGCGGTCCCCCGGGCCGCGCCGCCGCCGCTCAGCGGCGCGCGGGCGTGCCGGCTGCCCGGGCGGCCAGACCGAAGACGTCCACCGGCCCGGCGCCGCGTCCGAGGTCGCGGAGTCCGTCGCGGACCGCCTCGGCGGCGATCCGCTTCGCCGCACGCGCCGCCTCGAGCGGCGTGAGACCGAGCGCCAGATGGGCGGCGAGCGCGGAGGAATGCGTACAGCCGGAGCCGTGGGCGGCGCCGTCGGGCTCGCGCTCGCCGGCGATCGGGACGAGCCGCTCGCCGTCGTAGAAGAGGTCGGTCGCTCCCTCGCTGTGACCGCCGGTGACGACGACGGCGTCCGGCCCGAGCGCATGGACGGCTCGGGCGAGCGCTTCGGGCTCGTCGCCCGCGTGCGGACCGGCGAGCGCGCGGGCCTCCGGCAGGTTCGGGGTGGCGACCGTCGCGAGCGGCAGGATCTCGGCGATCAGCGCCGCCTGGGCGCTCGGCTCCAGCAGCCGCGCGCCGGACTCGGCGACCATGACGGGGTCCACGACGACCGGCGTGCCGGCCGGCAGCTCGCGCAGCGCCTGCGCAACGGCCTCGATGGTCGCGACGTCGCCGAGCATCCCGATCTTCACCGCGTCGACGCCGAGGTCATCGGCGACCGCCCGCACCTGGCCGATGATCGCCTCGGGCGCGACGGGCTCGACGGCGCGCACTTCGACGGTGTTCTGGACCGTGATCGCGGTGATCGCCGTCATCCCGTGGACGCCGCAGCGGGCGAAGGCCTTGAGGTCGGCCTGGATGCCGGCGCCGCCGCCGGAGTCCGAGCCGGCGATCGACAGGACGGCGGGGATGGCGCGGGGCGACATGGGGTCGAGGGTAGTCGTGGCGCCCGGTGCGCCGGGGGCGCGCGCGGTCACGCCACCACCACGAACCGGCCGCCGACCGCGCGGCGCACGTGCCCGAGGACCTCGAGCTCGGCAAGGCCCGCCATCGCCTCGCCCACGCCGTGGCCGGCCGCGACCAGCGCGTCGAGCGTTTCGCGGCCGTCGGCGACCGCGGTGAGGAGCGGCCGCAGGTGCCCGGGCACCTGGTCGCGGCGGTCCCGCTCGGTCCACTGGCCGACGCCGCACGCCAGGTCCAGTGCGTCGCGCGGCTCGGCCACCACGGCGGCGCCGTCCTTGAGCAGCGCGTTGGTGCCCGCGGCCAGCGGCGAGGTGATGCGCCCCGGCACGGCGCCGACGTCACGTCCGAGGTCGCGCGCGAGCTCAGCGGTGATCAGCGACCCCGAGCGCTCCGCCGCCTCGACGACCACGGTGACACCCGCGAGTGCGGCGATGACGCGGTTGCGCGCCGGAAACGACCACCGGTGGCCCGTGAAGCCGGGCGGCATCTCGGAGATCACGGCGCCGTGGCGGCGCACCGCGTCGTACAGCCGGCGCTTGCTGCGCGGGTACGCGCGCTCGGCCGCGCCGGCGAGGACGGCGATCGTCGGCCCGCCCACCTCGAGCGCGCCGGCGTGCGCCGCGGCGTCGGCGCCGAGGGCGAGCCCGCTGACGACCGGCACGTCCGCCGCGGCCAGCCCGCGCCCCAACGACCGTGCGGCCTCCAGCCCGTACGGCGAAGCCTTGCGCGCGCCGACGACCGCCACCGCCGGGCGCTCGGGAGCGGTCAGCGCGATGAACAGCTCCAGGTCGCCGGCGACGTGCACGACCGCAGGCGGGTCGGGGAGATCGCCCAGCGCAGCCGGGTAGCGGCCGTCGTGGCGGCACACCGCAGCCAGACCGGCACGCTGGATCGCCGCGCGGGCGCGGCCGGCGTCGAAGGTCCGGTACTCGCCGAGCACGGCCCCGCCCGCGCGAACGGCCCGCATCAGCTGCTCGTCGCCGAGCGCCAGCAGCAGGCTGAGCTCGCCCGATCGCCCGCGGCGCTCGCACTCGATTCTTCCTGCCAGCCGCGCGACGAGCCACGTCCGTCGCAGGCAGGCAAAGCATGCGCGCACGGCGGTCACCGTCGGGCCCGCCCACCGAGAAACCAGGCGCTCACGCGACGACCTCAAGCGTCCGCTCCTGGCCGCGCAGCGTCAGCGCCTGACCGACGTGCTCGGCGCGCACACGATCGCTGCCCGCGAGGTCGGCGATGGTCCGCGCCACCTTGAGGACGCGCTCGTGGCCCCGGGCGCTGAGCTGGGTGCGCTCGTAGGCCGCGGCAAGCACCGCCTCGCCCTCCTCGTCGAGCGGGGCATCCCTCCGGACGAGCTTGGCGTCCATGTTGGCGTTGCAGCCGACACCCGTGCCCTCCAGGCGCGCGGCCTGGCGCTCGCGTGCCTCGACGACGGCAGCGCGGATCTTTGCCGACTCCGTGCCGGGGCTCGCCCCGAGCGCCTCCGCCGACGGGCGGTGGACGTTGACCGTGATGTCGATCCGGTCCATCAGCGGCCCGCTCAGCCGGCGCGCGTGCCGGGCGAGGTCGGTCTCGGTGCAGCGGCAGCGCTCGAGCTCGCCGGCGAAGCCGCACGGGCACGGGTTGGTCGCCGCGACGAGCATGAACCGCGTCGGATACACGGCGGTCTGCTGGCCGCGCACGATCGCCACCCGGCCGTCCTCCAGCGGCTGGCGAAGCGCCTCCAGCGCGACGCGGGAGAACTCCGACAGTTCGTCGAGGAACAGCACGCCGTGGTGTGCGAGCGTTGCTTCGCCGGGCTGCGGCCAGCCGCCGCCGCCGACCAGCCCGGACGGCGAGATCGTGTGGTGCGGAGCGCGAAATGGCCGGCGCTCGACGAGCCCGTCGCCGCGGTGCACTCCGGCGACGCTGGCGATCCGCGTCACCTCGATCGCCTCGGCGCGCGTGAGCGGCGGCAGGATCGACGGCAGGCGGCGGGCGAGCATCGTCTTGCCGGTGCCGGGCGGGCCGGAGAGCAGGATGTTGTGACCGCCTGCGGCTGCGACCCGGAGCGCCTCGGCCGCGCCCGCGTGACCGCGGACGTCGCGGAAGTCGAGGTCGGTGGCGCTCGGCGTGGCGGCACGGGCGGGCGCCGCGGGCGCCGGGAGCGACGGCGCCTCGCCGCCGCTGAGCACCTCGACGACCTCGCGGAGCGTCGCAGGGGGGAGGATCGCGAGGTCCTCGACGAGCGCCGCCTCGCGCGCCCGGGAACGGGCAACGACGAGCCCCTGCAGTCCGCGCGCACGGGCCGCCTGGGCGACTGCGAGCGTCCCGCGGCACGCGCGCAGGGCGCCGGTCAGCGAGAGCTCGCCGAAGACCGCGAGGCCTTCCAGCGGCTCGGGCGGCACCTGGCCGCTGGCGGCGAGGATGCCCACCGCGATCGGGAGGTCGAAGCTCGATCCGCCCTTGCGCAGGGACGCGGGCGCGAGGTTGGCGACGATGCGCCGGTCCGGAAAGCCGAACCCGGAGTTCAGCAGCGCGGCCTTGACCCGCTCGCGCGCCTCGCGGATCGCGGTGTCGCCGAGGCCGACGACGGAGAAGGCGGGCAGCCCCGGGCGGATGTCGACCTCCACCGTTACCGGGCTTGTCTCGAGTCCGTCGATCGAGAACGTGTTCACGCGGGCGAGCATGGCCTGGACCGTAGGGGCGATCGCGTGCCGCGTGACGCGCGAAATGTGCCAGGTTTGCAGCGGTTCTGCGGCCGGCCGGCGGCGCGGCACAGAGCCGTGCGCGTCCTGGTGCGATCGCGTGCTGCGCTGTCACACGAGCGCCCTTACGGTCGCCGTCATGTCCTCGGACCTGCGTCATCGTCTCGGCCGCGCCGGCGAGGACATCGCCCTGCGACACCTCGAGCGGCGAGGCTGCGCTCTGGTCGCGCGCAACCACCGCACGCGCTTCGGCGAGATCGACCTCATCGTCCACGACGCGCGCACGTCGACGCTGGTCTTCTGCGAGGTCAAGACCCGTCGCGCCGGTCCGGGCAGCCCCTGGGAGGCGCTCGGAGAGGCCAAGCGGGCGCAGGTCCGCCGCATGGCGCTCGCGTACCTCGCCGAGGTCCACGATCGCCCGCGCGCCGACGATCTGCGGTTCGATGCGATCGGCGTCGTCATCGACGCGCGCGGGCGCCTCGCGCGCCTCGACCACATCGAGGGGGCGTTCTAGTGCTGCGTCAGGTGACGTTCGCCCGGTCGCCGGCGGAGCGATCGTCGTGGCTGGCGTCGACCGTCATCCGAAGGTGTGGCCCAGCCACATCGAGGATCGACGGGTGGCGCCAGGCGCGGCGAGCGCCCGCCGAACGGGGCGAACGTTGCCTGACGCGGCACTAGCGTGCGGACGGTGGCGGGCGGCGCCGTGCCAGGCGACAGGCCGCGGTGCGCCGCGGCGGGCCATCCCGGTCAGGCGGCCCACCGCGACCCCGGAACCTCAGCCGCTCGACCGGAGGGAGTGACGCAGCGAGCGCGGCGTGCGCTTCGGAGTGCAGGTGCGATAGCGGCGCAGGTCGACGAGTCGCTTGCCGCTGACGGTGACCGCCTCGACGCGCACGGTGAACGCGCCCTTGGGCAGACCGCGCAGGTCGATGGGCAGTGTCAGCCGCCGCCCGCGCAGCGTTTGCAGGAGCTTGCCGCGCGAGCGGATGGACACCTGCTTGCCGGCGACGAAGAGCTTGGCGCTCCTCAGGCGTTCGCCCGCCGGGGGGCGCAGCCGGATGCGGAACCGGCGCCGGCTGACGCAGTGGCCGCGCGAGCCCGACGTCCCCGTCGCTCCGTTCCCTCCGCCGGCCCCCGACGACGACGCCGGGAGGCCGAGGTTGGCGGTGTCGCCCGAGCAGTCGCCGCCGCCGACCAGCGCCGGGCCCGAGTTCTGGCGCAGGAAGATCGGCAGTGAGATGGCACGTGCCTTCCCGGTGACGGGATCGGCCTTCGTCGTGTCGCCGGAGGCGACGAACACGCACCCGCGCGAGTCGATCGAGTTCGTGAAGAAGTCGCCCAGCCGGCGGTCCTGGCCGGTCACGACGCACGTCGTGCCGCCCTGGCAGACGCCGTTGTCGTGGATCGGCCGGCCGACCGCGTCGACGGCGTCGATCGCGGGGCTGCCGGTGTCGGCGCCGAGGATCGTGGCGGCCTTGAGGCTGATGTTCGACTGCTCGCAGTCGAGGTCGACGACCTTGTCGCTCTGGTACCAGACGATCGAGACCTTGCCCGCGTCGCCGGCGGCGATCCACGGCCAGAAGGCGCGCGCGCTGGCCGGGGCCGCGACCGTCACCGGCGCCGACCACGTCTTGCCGAGGTCGTGCGAGGAGGCGTACTGGATCGCGTTGGGCAGCGGGGAGCCGGGCGCCCCGTTGAACGGCACCGGCCCTTCGCCGGGGTTCTCGTTCGCGCACCCGCCGGCGTCGTTCTTGCGCGGGTCGGTGTCCCAGACCATGTAGAGCGTGTCGGCGGCGTCGAGCGCGATGGCCGGCCAGTGGGCGAGGAGGCGCTGGTTGTAGGCGATGCCCTGCGGCGTGAACTTGGCGTCACCGCGCTTCCACGTCGAGACGCCGAGCCCCTTGTCGCAGAAGCCGCCGCCGAGGCACGTCGGTTCGACGAGCATGTCGCGGTCGGGGACGTAATACAGCTTGCCGTCGCCCGAGTACGAGGTTCCGCCCGGCAGCGTGCCGCTGTCGCTGATGCCGGTCGACGAGCACGTGTTGCCGCCGTCGGTCGACTGGAAGATCTCGTGGTCGTCCTCGACCGTGTTGGTCGCCAGGAACACCTCGTCGTTCTTGCCGCCCGCCAGCCACGGCCGGTCGCCGTTGTGGCATTGCGGCGTACCGCGGTCCCACGTGATGCCGCCGTCGGCCGACGAGAACAGCGCGTCGTTGGCCAGATCGATGCCCGTGTTGTAGATCCGGCCGCCGGCGTCGGTGGTCAGATCGGGATCGGAGAAACCGACGTTGTGCGACGGGTCCGTCGCGAAGCCCGTGCTCTGGTAGTTGACGATCTGCCAGGTCTTGCCGTCGTCCTTGGACGTCCACATGTTGACCTGGTCGCGGTAGCCGACCAGGAACGGCAGGACCGACGAGGTGGCCAGCCCCGGCTGGTAGAGGTGCGTCGTGCCCTCGTGGCTGGTGTAGACGAGGGTGCCGTGGACGGGATCCGCCGTGACGAGCGGCTCCCCGCCGGCGAGGTTCTGGTCGACGAAGATCGGGGGCGCGAAGCCCAGCGACGCCGCCGAGGCCATCCCCGGCGCGCCCAGGGCGCCGACGAGCAGGCCGGCCACAAGACAGAAAAACAGACGGGCGGTCATGTGGCGTGATTCTGCTCCGATCCACTGCGACATGCGCCGCCCTTTTGTCATAATCGCCAGGCGATGAAGCTCCTGCGCATGAAGCCCGGTCACGGCGAGATCCTGCTCGCCGAAGGCGATCCCGAGGTCGCCGCCGAAGAGCGCGAGCTCATCGCGGCGTTCCGGGCGCAGCTCGACCAGGGCCTGTGGGCCGCCGTGCCGACGGCGACCACCGCCGGCCGGCGCGAGGCGACGCTCGTGCGCTCCTTCGACGAGGTGCCGCGCGACGCCGAGCGCGTGATCTTCTTCCCTCCGGCCGCAGGCGGTCGGTAGATGCTCCTGGCCCTCGGCGCCACCGCCATCGTCGTCGTGGCGCTGTTGTGGGAGGTGGCCATGCCGCGGCTCGTCGAGGGCTTCGAGCGCCACCGCGCCCGCCGCGCGCGCGTCGACGACCCCACCCAGGGCTACGACCCGGGCCGCGAGCGCCGCGCCGAGCAGCGCGCCCGCTCCCTGCTGCGCTCCTGCGTCAACGACGAGGAGTGGGCGATGTACCGCGACCTCGGCTTCATCCGGGTCTGGGGCACCCAGGCCGACGGCCCGGGCCGCGGGTCGGGCCGCGCCGCCGGCGGCGCGCCCTACGCCTACCTGATCTACCCGCACAAGCCGATCGTCGCCTACCTGCCGCAGACCGGCCGGCTGCTCAACGAGTACTGCGTCGAGTTCCCCGACGAGACCCGGCCCTACGGCAGCGCGCGCCTGCCCGACTCCGACGACGTCCTGGCCAAGTGGATGGCGCTGACCGGCGACGAGCGCCGGCTGATCACCACCGCCAACATGCACCTGCCGGGCCGTCAGGTCGATCCCAAGCAGGTGCGCCGCGACCTGTGGCGGCTGCAGCAGTGGGAGCGCCGCCGCGTCGCCCACGACCTGCGCGGCGGGAGCGTGCCGACCTCGTGAGCGGCGGCGGCGCCGACGGCGCCTTCGACCTCAAGCACCGTTCCCGCGCCCTGACCGAGGGGCTCGAGCGCGCCGCGGCGCGCACGTACCTCAAGGGCATCGGCTTCGACGACGAGGCGCTGGCCAAGCCGATCATCGGCGTCGCCTCGACCTGGATCGAGACGATGCCGTGCAACTTCCACCTGCGCGCGCTGGCCGCCAAGGTCAAGGACGGCGTCCGCGCAGCGGGCGGAACACCGATGGAGTTCAACACCGTCGCGATCTCCGACGGGATCACGATGGGCACGAGCGGCATGAAGACGAGCCTCGTCAGCCGCGAGGTCATCGCCGACTCGATCGAGCTCGTCGCGCGCGGCCACCTCTTCGACGCGGTCGTCGCGCTGAGCGGCTGCGACAAGACGATTCCCGGCACGGTGATGGCGCTCGCGCGCCTGAACGTGCCCAGCCTGATGCTCTACGGCGGCTCGATCCCGCCCGGGCGCTTCCACGACCGCGACGTCACGATCCTCGACGTCTTCGAGGCGGTCGGCGCGGTCGCGGCCGGCCGGATGACCCGCGAGGAGCTCGCCGAGCTCGAGTCCGTGGCCAGCCCCGGCGCGGGCGCCTGCGGCGGCCAGTTCACCGCCAACACGATGGCGATGGCCTTCGAGGTCATGGGCATCAGCCCCGTCGCCGCGAACATCGTCCCCGCGCAGGAGCCGACCAAGGCCGACGTCGCGGAGGCGGCCGGCCGTCTGGTCATGGACGTCCTGCGCCGCGGACAGCGCCCGAGCGACATCATCACGCGCGAGTCGCTGGAGAACGCGATCGCGGCCGTCGCCGCCAGCGGCGGGAGCACCAACGCCGTGCTGCACCTCCTCGCCGTGGCGCGCGAGGCCGGCGTCGAGCTCGACATCGACGACTTCGACCGCATCTCGGACCGCACGCCGCTGCTCTGCGACCTCAAGCCGGGCGGCCACTACAACGCCGTCGACCTCTTCCACGCCGGCGGCGTCCCGGTCCTCCTGCAGCGCCTGCAGGAGGCCGGCGTGCTGCACGAGGACGCGCCGACCGTCGACGACACGACGATCGGCGAGATCGCCCGGGCGGCGACCGAGACGCCCGGCCAGAAGGTCGTCCGGCCGCTGGCGAATCCGATCAAGGCCACCGGCGGCCTGGCCATCCTGCGCGGCAACCTCGCCCCCGACGGCTGCGTCGTCAAGCTCGCCGGCCACGAGCGCCGTCGCCACACCGGGCCGGCCCGCGTCTTCGAGGGCGAGGAGGCGGCGATGGACGCAGTCACGCACGGCCGCATCCAGGCCGGCGACGTCGTCGTCATCCGCAACGAGGGTCCCGTCGGCGGCCCGGGCATGCGCGAGATGCTCTCGGTCACCGGCGCCATCAGCGGCGCGGGGCTGGGGGAGACGGTCGCGCTCATGACCGACGGGCGCTTCAGCGGCGCCACCCACGGCTTCATGGTCGGTCACGTCGCGCCCGAAGCGGCGCGCGGCGGGCCGATCGCCGCGGTCCGCGAGGGCGACGAGATCACGATCGACGTCGACGCCCGCCGCCTCGACGTCGCGCTCGACGATGAAGAGATCGCCGCCCGGGTGGCCGCGTACGTGCCGCCGGCCAACCCGGATCTCACCGGCGTGCTGGCCAAGTACGCCGCGCTGGTCGGCAGCGCGAGCGAGGGTGCGGTCACCACGCCGGTCGTTCAGCCGGTGACCAGCAGCCCGTAACGAGGATCGACTTCGTCGATCCTTCAGCGCGAACTTCGTTCGCGATCGGCGACCAGCAGCCTGTAACCCAGGTCGAGCTCGTCGAGTTCGAGGATGGCGGCGTTGCGCTCGCGCCAGGCGCCGGACTCGAGGTCGGCGCGCAGCGCGGCGACGGCGCGCGCCTCCGCCTCCGGGCCCATGCGAGCCCAGGCCGACGACCCGCGGCGCACGGCCGGCTCGAGGTAGGCCTCCGGGCGGCGCCAGAACGCGTGGAAGAAGCCGTCCACGCAGTCCCACGGGATCGGCACCGGCTCCATCCGCGCGCCGATCGCCGCCGCGCGCTCGCTCAGCGGCGGCGGCGCGGGGAGTTCGCGGAACTCGGGGAGGTAGTCGCGGGTGAGCCAGGTGTCGTCGATGCGCTCGGCGTCCCACTGGAACACGACGACCCGGCGCGCCACGCGCGCCATCTCGCGCAACCCGGCGATGGCGTCGCTCCAGTGATGGTCGCTCAGCACCGCCATGGCCGCGTCGAACGAACCGTCGTGGAAGGGCAGGTCCTCGGCGAAGGCCCGCACGACCGGCGCCGCGTCCGGTGGGCGCTGCGCGGCCATGACGGGCGACGGCTCGACGGCGACGACCGCGCGGCCGGGCGGCTCGTAGGAGCCGGTCCCGGCGCCGACGTTCAGGACCGTGCGCGCGTCGCCCAGCGCGCCCCAGATCCGCGCGGCGATGCGGGCGTCCGTCCGGCGCATGGCGGTGTAGCCCGCGCCGATGCGGTCGTAGAGGTCAGTTCCCGACGGCGGCCTCGGAGGTCTCATCGACCTCTTCGCCGGGCGGCTCGGCCAGGAAGTCGAGCACCAGCCGGTTGAAGCGCGCCGGGCGCTCGAGCATCGCGACGTGGCCGGTGTCCTCGAAGACGACCTTGCGCGAGTCCGGGATCAGCTCCTCGAACGTGTCGGCGTCGCCGCGCGGCACGAGCCGGTCGTCGGCCCCCCAGACGATCAGCGTCGGGCAGGCGACCTCGGGCAGGCGCTCGCGGATCGGGTAGCTCGTCAGCGCCTCGAGCGCGGGGAGGAAGCCGGCCTTGCCCGAGCCGCGCACCTGCTCGCTGATCAGCGGCCCGGGCAGACGGTCGGGGTGGGCCATGACGAAGCGCAGGAGCGCCTTGCGCAGCCGCGGGCGCGTCGAGAGCCCGTCGGCGTGGGCGGCGAGCCAGGTGGCCAGGAACTTCGAGATCCGCTCGGTGCGGTACAGCGTGCCCATCACGGCGTCGTTGCGCTGGTGCTCGATCGTGATCCCCGCAGCCGAGACGAGCACGAGGCGCTCGACCCGCGGCGGGAACTTGATCGCCACCTCGCATCCGATGAACCCGCCCATCGAGTTGCCGACGAGCGCGACCGGCCCGGTGCCGAGCGCGTCGCACAGCGAGTCGACCCAGCGGCCGTAGCCCGAGATCGAGATCTTCTCGCGCGGCATCTCGGACGCGCCGAAGCCCGGCAGGTCGACGGCGATCGCCCGGTAGCCCGCCTCCGCGGTGGCCGGCAGGTTCTCCAGCCAGTTCTGCCACGAGCCGCCGAGGCCGTGGACGAACACGACCGGCGGCCCCGAGCCGATCTCGATGACGTTGGCCCAGCGGTCCTCCACGCGCACCCAGCGCTGGTGCGACCGCCAGTCGATGTCCAGCCAGGCGCTGCGCCCCTGCGGGCCGTAGTCGTCGGATGACGCAGCCGTCACGTTCCTACACTCTAGAGCGCCGTCACCCGATGCGGATCGCGCTCGACATCGACTCGACCCTCCACGACTACTGGGACGTGCTCTCGGCGGCTGCGCGACGGCGGTTCGGCATCGAGCTGCCCTACGAGGAGCAGTTCACCTGGGGCATCACGCGCCTCAAGCCCCGCCAGCTCGAGCTGTGCATCGCCGAGACGCACAGCGACCCGGTGATCGCCGCCGGCCGGCCCTACGAGGGCGCCGTCGAGGCGGTCCGCCGCTGGCACGCCGCCGGCCACTTCATCCACGTGACGAGCCACCGCGCCGCCGGCTGCCATCCCGCCACCGCCGGCTGGCTGGACAGGATCGGCCTCCCCTACGACGACCTGTACTGCTCCTACGACAAGGTCGCCCGCTGCCGCGAGATCGGCATCGACCTGCTCATCGACGACTCGCCGGTCAACCTCCAGCGCGCGCTGGACACCGGGATCCGCGGCGCGACGATCCTGCACCCCTGGAACCGCGACCTGTGCGAGACCGAGGACGTGATCTGCGCGCCGGACTGGCCGGGGCTCGAGGCCAAGCTGGCGCCGGTTCTCGCGGGATAAGCTCTCCCGCCCCATGGCGGAGCACCGCACCTCCCTCGCCGATCCCCGGGCACACGCGGACGAAGTCCGTGGGTCGGTGCTGCCCGCCGCGCCCGAGGGGACCGACCTGCGCCAGTACCTGCCGGGAGTCGAGCCCGAGCGGCGCCTGAACGACTGGGGCCGCTCGGAGCGCGTCGAGGGCGCGCTCGACCGCACGATCAACGAGTTCCTGTACCGCTACTGGTTCCGCGTCGACGTCGAGGGCGTCGAGCACGTGCCGGCCGAGGGCGGCGCCCTGCTCGTCTCCAACCACGCGGGCGCGCTGCCGCCCGACGCGCCGATGATCGCCAAGGCGATCAAGGAGGAGCACCCGCGCCCGCGGCCGCTCTACCTGACCGTCGAGCACTTCTTCAAGGGCTATCCGGGCTTCTCGATGCTGCTGCCCAAGATCGGCGGCGTCGCCGCCCACCCGGCCAACGTGCACCGCCTGCTCTACGACGAGGGCCAGCTCGTCCTCGTCTTTCCCGAGGGGCGCAAGGGCACCGAGAAGCTCTACAAGGACCGCTACCGGCTGCGCCGCTTCGGGCGCGGCGGCTTCGTCGAGGCCGCGATGCGCGCGCGGGCGCCGATCGTCCCCATCGCCGTCGTCGGCGCCGAGGAGGCCGCGCCGATCTTCGCCCACTTCACGCTCCTGCAGAAGCTCACCGGGCTGCTGTACGTCCCGCTGACGCCGACCTTCCCGCACGGCGGCCTGCTCGGGATGTTCGGCTTCCTGCCGGCGAAGTTCCTGATCCGCTTCCTGGACCCGATCCGCACCGACGACCTGGGCGACGCGCCGTGGGAGGACAAGGGCCTCGTCCAGACCGTCGCCCACGAGGTGCGCACGCGCATCCAGGAGAACCTCGTCGACATGCTCGCCCAGCGGCGCTCGGTCTGGTTTGGCTAGGAAGGCGCTCGCGGTTCCTCCTACGGCGGTTCGCCCGGGCGTTGCACGCCCCCGACTGGGGCCGCGCGGCGTCCGAAGGCGTGCCTCTGGCACGTCGAGGACCGACGCGTGGGTCCAGGCGGCGGCGTGCGGCGCCCGGAAACCGTCGGAGGGGGGACCGTGAGCGCGAGTCGGAGGATCCTTCTCACCGGGCTGTCGACCTACTGGGGCGGCCGCCTCGCGCAGGAGCTCGAGCAGGATCCCGAGGTCGAGGCGATCATCGGCATCGACCGCACGCCGCCGAAGGTCGAGCTCGAGCGCACCGAGTTCGTCCAGGTCGCCGACGCGCACTCGCTGATCCGCCGCATCGTCGACGCGGCCGAGATCGACACCCTCGTCGATACCCGGCTGGTCGTCGACTCGATCGTGACCTCGCCGCGGCGCGCGCACGAGAACAACGTCATCGGGACGATGAACATCCTCGCCGCGTGCACCGGGCGCGACTCGCCGGTGCGCAAGGTCGTCGTCAAGTCCAGCGCGCACTACTTCGGCATCGAGCAGGACGATCCCGCCTTCTTCACCGAGGACTACCGGCGGCGGCGCCCCGCGCGCACGCCGATCGAGCGCGACATCGTCGAGGCCGAGGAGCTCGTGCGCGACTTCGCCGTCCACCACACCGACCGCACTGTCACCGTGCTGCGCTTCGTCAACGGCCTCGGCCCCGGCCTGCGCACGTCGCACTCGCGGCTGCTCTCGCTGCCCGTCGTGCCCGGCATCCTCGGCTTCGACCCGCGCTACCAGTTCATCCACGAGCACGACATCGTCGGCGCCCTCGGGCACGCGATCCGCCACGACCTGCCCGGCGCCTACAACGCCGCGGGCGACGGCGTGCTCGCTCTCTCCGAGGTCGCCGACCTGCTCGGCAAGCCCTTCGTGCCGCTGCTGCCGCCGTGGGGGACCGGGATCGCGCTCGCCGGGCTGCGCCGGCTCGGCCTGCGGGTCGGGCCTGAGCTCGCCCGTCAGCTGCGCTTCGGGCGCGGCGTCGACAACCGCCGGCTCAAGGCCGCCGGCTACCGCTACCGCTACACGAGCCGCGAGACGGTCCTCAAGCTGCGCGAGCAGCAGCGCGTGGACCCGCTGCTGCGCAACGGCGGCACGAGCTACCGCTACGAGCGGGCGGTCGAGGAGTTCCTGCGCTGGAGCCCGAACGTGCGCCGGCATCCGCCGGACGCGCCGAAGACGGGGTCGCCGGAGGACCTCGACTCGCTCGACGCGAGGGAGCTGATCAAGCTGATCCCGTCGCTCGAGCCGGCGGCGCTGGAGGCGCTGCGCGAGCACGAGCTGGCGCATCGCGCGCGGCGTACGGTGCTCTCCGCGATCGACGCGAACCTTGTCCGTCAACGGACAGGATGACCGCGCGCTTGCAGGACTTTCGTGCTCGACGTGGATGCCCCTATGCTCGGGCGGGGATCCCTCGATCGTGCGCAGCCGCTCATTCATAGCCGTTGCCGCGATCCTCGCCGTGCTGATCGGCGTGGTTGCGGCGATGGGCGTCCTCGACGCCCGGGCCAAGGACCACATCGCCAAGGGCGTGCGCGTGGGCGGCGTCGACGTGGGCGGGCTCACGCCCAAGCAGGCGCGCGCCAAGTTGCACGCGGCGTTGCTGGCGCCGCTCGGCGAGCCGATCGTCGTTCACCACGACCGCAAGAGCTGGCACCTGACCGCCGCCCGGGCGGGGGTCTCGGCCAACGTCGGCGCCATGGTCGAAGCCGCGCTCGCCGCGAGCCGCCGCGGCTCGATCGTGTCGCGCGCGTGGCGCGAGCTGACCGGCGGCCGCGTGGCCGCCTCCCTGCCAGCGCGGATCGCGCACTCGCGCACGGCGGTGCACCAGCTCGTCTCGCGCATCGAGCAGGCGATGAACCGCACGGCCAAGGACGCGGGCGTCAGCTTCTCGGCCGACGGCGTCGAGCGGGTGCCCAGCAGCACCGGGCTGGCCCTCAAGGCCCAGCTCCTCGAGGACCAGATCAACCAGGCCGTCGAGCTCCCGCGCGCGCCGCGCACGTTCGTCGCCCATACCCGCAAGCTCAAGCCGAAGGTCACCACCGGCGAGCTCACCGATCGCTATCCCGCGGTGATCATCATCAACCGCGCCGCGTTCCGCCTGACGCTCTACAAGCGCCTCAAGCCGGCCCGCAGCTACCCGATCGCCGTCGGGCGCCAGGGTCTCGAGACGCCCGCCGGCCTGTACGCGATCCAGGAGAAGCAGGTCAACCCGTCCTGGCACGTGCCCGACTCCGACTGGGCGGGCGACCTGGCCGGCAAGGTCATCCCGCCCGGGCCCGACGACCCGATCAAGGCGCGCTGGATGGGCTTCAACGGCGGGGCCGGCATCCATGGCACCGACGCGGACGCGTCGATCGGCACGGCTGCCTCGCACGGCTGCATCCGCATGCACATCCCCGACGTCATCGACCTCTACAACCAGGTCAGCGTCGGGGCGCCGGTCTACGTTGCCTGAAAGCCCGCGCCGATCTCCTCGATCGGCACCTCCTCCCAGCCCTCGGCGAGCAGCCGCTCGTGGTGGGGCTGGTGGCGCAGGGCGAGCGCGCCGAGATAGATCCCGCGCTCGCGCCTGCGCAGGACCGCGTACCACATCGTCGAAGCGTCGCCTGTGCCCTGGATGCGCAGCCACGGCCGCGGTGGAGGCGTGCGCCCGTCCGCGACCCCGGCCTCGACGAGCTGGCGCAGCGTGGCCACCTGACCACCGCTCGTGTCGATGAAGAACACGCCCACGCCCCCGGAACCTAGCGCCGCTTGGCGCGCGGCTCTCGCCCTGTTCGACGCCGACCTGCGGCGCCGCGGCGCGGCGGAGAAGACGCGGCGCGCCTACGGCTTCGACCTCGAGGACATCGCCGGCTGGGCCACCGGGCGCGGGCTCGAGCCGACGCGGATGACGACGCGCGACCTGCGCCGCTACGCGGCCGCGCTCTCGGAGCGCCGGGCCGCGCCGGCCACAGTCGCCCGCCGCCTGGCCGCCCTGCGCTCCTTCTACCGCTGCCTGCGCGAGCACGGCCACGTCGTCGCCAACCCCGCCGACCTGGTCCCCGGCCCCAAGCGCCGCCAGTACCTGCCCACGGTCCTGCGTCCGGAGGAGCTCTCGCGCCTGCTCGACCGCATCCCGGCGACCACGCCGCTCGAGCTGCGCGACCGGGCGATGCTCGAGCTCGCCTACGCGTGCGGGCTGCGCGCCGAGGAGCTCGTCACGCTCGACGCCGGATCGGTGCTCTTCGACCGCGAGGAGGTGCGTGTCGAAGGCAAGGGCGCCAAGACCCGCCTGGTCCCGGCCGGCGAGCCGGCCCTGCGCTCGGTGGCGCGCTACCTGGAGCGCGGCCGGCCGGCGCTCGTCGCCGAGCCCGCCGAGCCCGCGCTGTTCCTGTCGAAGTCCGGCCGGCGCCTCTCAACCTCGGACGTTCGGCGCCGACTACGGGTGTGGACCCGGAAGGTCGGCCTTCCGGGCGCCGTTTCCCCACACGCCTTGCGTCACTCCTTCGCCACCCACCTGCTCGACGGCGGCGCCGACCTGCGCGCCATCCAGGAGATGCTCGGTCACGCGAGTATCTCCACGACGCAGATTTACACTCGGGTAGAGTCAGCGCGCTTGCGGGACGCTTACGCCAAGAGCCACCCGCGGGCGTAGGTCAACCATGGAGACCAACGTCAAGGCCATCGAGCTTCGCGACCTCTGGCGTCGCTACAAGGCGAGCGGCGACATCCAGGCGCGCGAGCGGCTCGTCGTGGCCTACTCGCCGCTGGTCAAGTACGTCTCGGGCCGGATGGCCTCTGGCCTCCCGGCGCACGTCGAGGAGTCCGACCTCATCTCCTATGGCCTGGTCGGCCTGATCAGCGCCATCGAGCGCTTCGATCTCGACCGCGAGATCAAGTTCGAGACCTACGCGATCACCCGGATCAAGGGCGCGATCATCGACGAGCTGCGCTCGCTGGACTGGGTGCCGCGCTCCGTCCGCGCACGCGCCCGGGAGATCGAGCGCGCCAACTCCAAGCTCGAGCACCAGCTCCAGCGCGCGCCGACCGACGAGGAGATGGCCGTCGCGCTCGACATCACCGTCGAGGAGTTCCAGGACGCGCTGCTGCAGATCTCCAACTCGACGGTCGCGGCACTCGACGAGCTGTGGACGGTCAGCGACTCCAGCGGCGACCAGGTCTCGCTGCTGGACACGATCACCGACGAGAACGCGCCCGACCCGGCCGCGGTCATGGACTCCACCGAGCTCAAGGACCGCGTCGCCGACGCGATCGCCCGCCTGCCCGAGCGAGAGAAGCTCGTGGTGGCGCTCTACTACTACGAGAACCTGACGCTTCGGGAGATCGGCGAGGTGCTCGGCGTGACCGAGTCGCGCGTCTCCCAGCTGCACACGAAGGCCGTCCTGCGGCTGCGCTCGCGCCTGCAGGGCGACGTGCTCGCCGGCGAGTGACCGGCGGCCCGCGAAGCGGGCCCGACGCGCGAACGCGAAGCGTTCGCGTTAAAGGATGAGCGAAGCGAATCCTCGCTACCGCGTCGTCCACCTCGACGACGTGGAGTCCCTGCCCGGCCCGGGCACGCTGACCTGGCGCCCGGTCCGCGCGACGCTCGGCATCCGCGCCTTCGGCACCAACGCCTACACGGCCGCCCGGGCCGGCGACGACGTCGTCGAGCCCCATACCGAGAGCCCCGAGCTCGCCCACGAGGAGCTCTACTTCGTCGCCCGCGGGACCGCGCGCTTCACGCTCGACGGCGAGAGCTTCGAGGCGCCCGCCGGCACGTACGTCTTCATCCCGGACCCCTCCGTCCACCGCCACGCCGTCGCCGCCGAGGCGGGCACGACCGTCCTGAGCTTCGGCGGCCCGGCGACCTTCACGCCGAGCGCGTGGGAGTGGTCGTTCCGCGCCGCGGCGGCCCGGGCGGACCCGGTCCGGGCGCGCGAGATCCTCGACGACGGCCTCGCCGTGCACCCCCGCAGCCCGAGCCTGCACTACGAGCTCGCCTGCCTCGAGGCCTCGCTCGGCCGGCGCGATCAGGCGCTCGCCGCGCTGCGCACCGCGATCGACCGCGAACCGGAGCTCAGGGACGCCGCCCGCGCGGACGACGACTTCGCCGGACTGCGCGACGACCCGGACTTCGTGGCGGTCGTCACCTTGTAGCTTTCCGCTCCTCGCACCCCGAGGAGAGGAGGCAGGTCCATGCACCGCCCTGCGGACCGCATCAGGAACGTCGCGCTCGTCGGCCATCGCGGCTCCGGCAAGACCTCGCTGCACGAGGCGCTGCTGTACCAGGCGGGCGCGACCAACCGGCTCGGCACGGTGACCGACGGCACGACGGTCTCGGACGCCGACGACGACGAGAAGTCGCGCGGGATGTCGATCTCGGCGGCGCTGAGCTCGTTCGAGTGGATGGACCGCAAGGTCAACCTGCTCGACACGCCGGGCGAGCCGAGCTTCGTCGCCGACGCCTTGGGCGCCCTGCGCGTCTGCGAGTCGGCCGTGTTCGTCGTCAACGCGGTCATGGGCGTCGAGGTCTCCACGACCCGGCTGTGGCATCGCGCCGAGGAACTCGACATCGCGCGCCTGATCTTCGTGAACATGCTCGACCGCGAGCGCGCCGACTTCTTCCGCTCGCTGGACTCGCTCAAGGCGGCCTTCGGCCCCCACGTCGTCGCCACCGAGATCCCGATCGGCATCGAGCACGAGGTCCGCGGCGTCATCGACCTCGTCGACATGAAGGCCTACGAGTACGACGGCACCGGCCGCGACAACTGCCGCGAGATCCCGATCCCCGACGACCTCGTGGCCCAGGCCGAGGAGTACCGCGAGAAGCTCATGGACGAGGTGGCCGAGGTCCACGAGGACCTCATGGAGCGCTACCTCGAGGGCGAGGAGATCGACCACGAGGAGATCGTCCAGGCGCTCAAG